>CAKZGI010000169.1 GCA_936914905.1 uncultured Trichormus sp.
TGAATATAATTAAGTGGATTTTTCCTTTTGGTAAACGGTCAAAATTCCCTTCTACAATTTTTCTGACACCAAGTTAATTTTACTGACAGGTCTACTGCAAACGGGTGAAACTTGGACTTATGTCATACTGATAGCTTGCATGGCGTAGCCATACAAAATTCAGTACGAGTGAATCCTCTAAAACCCTTTTGCCTGCCTACACAAGTAAATATGGCTTACGCCACGGAAGCTATCAATAATCAAATCGGATTCCTATAGGTAATGTCAGTATTTATCTATGATATCAATAATAGTGGATTTGGGGATTTACTGATAGGGGCAGAAAATAGGGAAGAACACAACTTCTTGTATACAAAATTTTTAAGCGCAAAGCCCAGGCTGCGGCAATAAAAATCAAATAGAAGTTCTATATTACTGATAATTAATTAAGATTTTCTGACATAACTCTCTTGGTTATGTCTTTTTCTTTTGGTAACCTAAAAAAAGCCAGATGTCGATATAACATGATATAACATGAAGTAGGTGGGTGTTAAGAATTGTTGTTATGACAAGGCAATAGGGAAGAAGTTTTAGTCAATTTTTCTTTTCGTTAGATACTTCTCTCCGAGAAGTCGCTGCGCGTCTACGGTTTTTTTATGCCTTCCTACTTACTTCTTTGTCAAGAATTTTAAAATATAAATTAACTTGGATAAAGAGTAAAAAATATGGTATGTTAAGCAACAAGTATTTAGACTAAAAATACTTTAATATTCATTTTCAACTCAAAATCTTAAAGTTTTTTTATAAAAAAATGTCCGCTCTTGCGGACATATGTCAGGGCTTCTGTCACTTCTATTGGCTACAATCATGTCTGTAACATGATGCTTTTATTGTTGATGATAGAAAGCAAAAAATCAAGTGTGATTAATCATTTACATAGACATAATTACTTGATTTATATCTCTTTATTGAAGATTAATTTCTCAAACTTGTTCGATTTTTTGATTTATATACAACAGTTTTCATCTATAGCAAGTGACATATAAATGAATTGACAGTCTATTTGTGTCTAAGTTTTATCAATATCTACGGCCTAGAGAAAGGGATACAGTTGATGTCCTCAGCACCTTGGTAGTTGCTTTATTTAGACCATATCCTGAATAAATCTATTCCTTTGCAACTTACACATTATCGCGTGAAGTCACAAAATGTGGTTTATTTATCCGAAAATAGCTGTATTTAGTTAATACAATTGAAATCCGGAAGGTGAGTTATATTACAAAGTTAGAAAAATCATGAATTTGTTTTGAGACATAAAAACTGGATTTATGTCTTTGCGTTCTCAAAAATTATGATATTTTTAAATATAAAAGGTAAAGGTGGTCAGGTATGTAAGCCCTAAGAATATATTGTTATTCCTGGGGCTTTATTTATGGATGAACTTGCACTCACATTTGGTAACGACGCGGCGTATAAACCCAAAGATTACTATCACTGGTTTGCACTTGCCGAGTTTGGGAAGAACCAACAATAATCAAGGTTCGCATATCAGCATCATTTGGTTCCAACTGTTCAAGAGTAATTACTTTAACCACTTGTCCAGGTCTACCAATATTTCGCCCTACTATTACTGTAGTATCTGGTTTTCTGTACCGAAGTAAGATATTTTTAGCTTCTGATAATTGCCAAGTACGTTCTTTAGAAACAGGATTATAAAAAGCAATAACAAAATCGCCTTGGGCTGCTGCTGCAATACGTTGAGTGATAATTTCCCAAGGTTTTAAAATGTCAGATAGAGAAATCGCACAGAAATCATGCCCTAATGGTGCGCCAATAGCTGCTGCGGTGGCTTGCATGGCGGAGATTCCAGGGGCAACTTGAATATCAATATTTTGCCATTCTGGTTTGTTGTAGCGGTCTAGAACCTCAAAGACTGCGGTAGCCATTGCATAGATACCTGGGTCTCCAGAAGAAACTACTACCACGTATTTTCCTTGGGCTGCTAAGTCTAGGGCAAATTTTGCTCTTGCTTCTTCTTCTCGATTATCAGAGTCATGGCGATTTTTGCCATCTGCTAAAGCACCAATTAAATTGATATAGGTTTTATAACCAACTAAATCAGTAGCAGCATGGAGAATTTCTTTGACTTCGGGAGACATCCACTTTAATGCACCTGGACCAGTCCCAATGATGGCTAATTTTCCTCGTGGTTGGTCAATGATTTCGGAGGAGAGGATATTTTGGGGAGAAATGTCTGCTGGCATTTTTTGAGGGTAATAAACTAAACAGTTCGGTTGAGGAGTCCCCAAATTTTCAGTAATCTGAATAGTCAACTCTCCATTTGGGTCTATTGGTAATTTACTTTCAATCAACCAACGGGCTTTTCCTTCTAATTTAACTTTTGCCCCTGCTAATAAATCAGCAATGAATTTTTTCCCATCTTCTGGGTTAGCTAAATGATAGCCAGGGGGAGGAGATAATAAAGCTGTGTGAAAACGCAAATCTCCTGTGGTTGTAATTGCGGCTTTCACATTTAATGCTTCTGCAATTTGACGCGCTAAATCATTGACTCCACTCAGTCCACCCAATAAGGGTACTACCGCACTCCCATCTTCAGCTACGGCTAATACTGGAGGTTCTTGTCCTTTATCTGTAATTAGGGGTGCTAGAGTTCTGATAAGAATTCCGGCTGCACAAATGCCAATTAAAGGCGTTCCAGCAGGGAACAATTCCCGCACGGTGTCCCCAAAGTTCTGGAAACTCACATCAACATCTGAGGTGCGACTTGCTAAACCATACAATTTCGCACCTGGAAATATGCTGGTGATTTTACGCCCTACAATTAAACTGTTTTGACTCAGTATGAGTATGGCAGGTGCAACCCTTGTTTTCATGAGTACCTAGAAAATTCACAATTTAAAATTAGAATTAGGGGAGATGGGGGAGTATGGAGAGTCTAATATATTACTTCTATATTACTTCCTGTCTTCTGCCTCCTGATAGCGCAGCGTGGCGTAAGCCATACTCCTCTTTTCTTCCAAGTTCACAATTTCAGCTTCGTTGGTATGACAATCATAGAGAAATAAGGAACATCATCTGGGTTCACTTCATCTAGAGGCACAATTCTTTGTTGTGTCATTGTCGCCCTTTCAATATATTTAGCCCGTGATGCTAATCCTAATTGATGTAGGATATCCCGAACTCTTGCGAAATGGCGACCCAGTTTTATAATTGCTGCTGCATCTGTGGCTAATAAATGTGAGGTTAGCATTTCTGTAGGCAAGGTGGCTGGTAAAACTGTAAGAATATCGTTGTAGTAGGTAAAGGGTATACCTAATGATATTGGACAGGCCATGAGTGAAGAAACACCTGGAACAACTTCCGTTTGATATTCGTCTGATAAACGAGTAAAAAGGTACATAAAAGAACCGTAAAAAAACGGATCTCCTTCACACAGAACTACCACATCTCGACCTGCTGCCAAATGTTTGGCGATGGGTTGAACTTCTTGGTCATAAATCGATTTGGCTTTTTCTGGTTCTAAGGCACGGGGCAGATGAAATAAAACTTCAACCTGATTTTCTGGTAAGTATTGTGACACTATTTTCCTAGCGATACTATCCTTATCTATTGCTGATTGATAGGCAATGACAGGGGCAGTTCGTAATAATCGCAGTGCTTTTAGTGTCAATAGTTCTGGATCTCCGGGGCCTACACCAATACCATATAGACGACCTTTTGAGTTCATATTTCTTCCTCTGTTGCTAGGGCATTAATGGCAGCAGCTGCGATCGCACTCCCGCCCCGTCGTCCATGTAAAGTTAAAAATGGTACATTGCGGCTATTTGCAGCCAAGGCGGCTTTTGATTCTGCTGCACCCACAAACCCCACAGGAAAGCCCAATATTAATGAGGGACGTGGCACTCCCTCATCAAGAATTTCTAATAACCGGAATAAGGCTGTAGGTGCATTACCAATCGCGATAATTGCACCATCTAAATGAAAACGCCATAATTCTAAAGCTGCTGCTGACCTTGTATTTGACAAGCGTTTCGATATTGTTGGCACTTCTGGATCATTGATTGTGCAGATAACTCTGTTATTCGCAGGTAATCTTTTTCTAGTCACCCCTTCAGCCACCATGTGACAATCACATAAAATCGGTGCGCCAGCGGCTAAGGCTTTTCTACCCGACTGCACAGCCGTTTGTGAATATTCTAAGTCGGAAACAATATCCGTCATTCCACAGGCATGAATTAGACGTACTGCTACTTTAGCTACATCATCTGATAGAGCATCTAGGTTAGTTTCTGCCCGGATAATGGCAAAAGAGTTACGGTATATTTCATTAGGATCGCGTATATAGTTAGACATAATTAATTGCTACGTGGTAACTGGTGATTGGTAATTTAACTAAATATTTGCAACAATTGAGATGTACCATAACGGTAGACAAATTCTCTAAATGACTCATCAAGGCTTAATCGTTGATATTGATAAATTTGCAACATTCTGGAAATCAATTTTGGTAATTCAGTAAAGGTCACATATTCATATAATTGATAACCAAATTTTTGTAAAGTACCATCACTGACGTACACTTGATACCCTTCCAAAGATTTATTTTCTGCTTCAAAACTGACACCAATTAAAGTAATATCAGCCTGGTCGTGTTGAGCGCAAGATTTCACACAACCGCTAAAGTGAATATTAATTGTATAATCTAGGGTGATGTGGTTTTCGAGATATGCGGCTAGTGCTAAAGCATGGTCTTTAGTTTCCGTTGCGGAAGCAGCACAACCCCGTTTACCAGAACAGGCCACTAATGCACTATTGATATGAGTTGATGAGATGTTTAACCCTAAGCTGGTAATCTGTTGTGTGACTTCAGCGATTTTATGCTGAGGAATATCAGTAATTAGTACATTTTGCCAAGGTGTTAACCTCAAATTACAACTACCATATTTTGTCGCTAAATTAGCTAAACCCCTCATTTGCAAACTTTTTAAACGTCCTAGAGGTAAAACTACACCTATATAGAATAAACCCGTCTGGCGTTGAGGATAAATACCAAGATGGTATAAGAAATTTTCCCTTTTAGGTTCTTGTGCAGTAAACAAGGAGTGGGAGAAAAATAATTTATCATCAAAGAGGGAATTATTCACCTTGAAATTTTGTTCAACTTGCTGTAGATATTGTTCTACACCCAACTCATTGATAACTTCCCGTAACCGGGGTTTACGGCGTAATTTTGCATCTGTATGTTGTAAATAGACATCAGCTAAAGCCGCTAAGACAGGAATACATTCCTTTGGCTTTAACAAAATTCCTGTGTCTTGGGGTGGTTTTCCTTTTTCACCAAAACTGAGATGCAATCGAAAATAAACATGATGAGTTTTTCCATCTCTATCCAGTAATTCGGCTCCTAAAGTGATATCATTCACACAATTCTTAACCGTAACTTTTCCACCACCATCAAAACAAACGCTAAATTTAGCAGATAGTCCCGAAAAATGCGAATGTGCTGTAATATAGTCATCCCAAGCTTTAACCAGGGGACGAGTATCAGTTAATTCTTGCGTATCAATACCTGCAGTGGGACTAGTCATAATGTTGCGGATATGGTCTACAGCGGTATTAACAGAACCTAAAGCCAACTCCTGTAAACTTTGGAGAACTTCAATATTTATTGCAGCTTTTATTTCGCGTATTTGCAGATTCGCGCGATTTGTTACATCAATATAGCCACCACCAGAATTATCAGCTATGTTGGCAATCATGCCACACTGTTCACTAGTAAGGATTCCACCGGGAATTCTGATGCGAGACAATATCCCATCTTTAGCTGGTGTGGTGTAAAATAATCCTGGACAGGCGTTAAATACAGACAGCAAAACTAATACTCCTTCCCCGTGCGACGCAGAGACAGAACTTGATCAATTTCTTAGCGTTGGCATTCTGACTTGGAAACTAGCAAGTAAAAGGCTGAATTAAATTCCATTCTTTTGCTTTTTGCCCTTTACCCGTTGCCTTTTCTTCACAGCTGCGGCACAGTCCCGGAATTTAACCGGAGTTTCCCAACTCTAAGATTTAACAGTTTAGCACGAGGGGGGATTTATCGGGTGGAGTATTTGGGAAACTACAGTTTTTGAGTTTATATCGTTTGTTACTTTTGTGTAAATGAATTACATATCCTATTTTACGTATAGGCGCAGAGAGTAATACAAGAGTGTGGTTTAAACATATATAAATTGCTGAAAATTTGCTTTGGTTCTGGTTTTATCAATTAGCTGTGCTACTTCTGCTACCATTGCCTAAAGTTCAGGCTGAGTTCTGGTAATTTTCTCAAGGCTTCTTTTAAACCCTAATTAATTTTGGTTTGGTGGAAACCGGAAATTTATATAGGAATCCGGTTTGATTCCTGCTCTCGTAGAGTGGCTTAGTCATAATTACTTATGTAGGCAGACACGAGGGGAAAGGATTATGGAGGATTAATGGGTACTGAGTTCTGTTCAAAAATCAAATAAGAATATATCAGTAAACCACAAAATCTTGAAAAACGATCTCAAAATAGGGGTTTCAGCCATTGTGAATCAGGAGTATTGACCATTGGTTTTAGAGGGATATTAGAGCGAACGCTTGAAGGTAACTATGGATATCGTATCAAATGCTCAACAAAATGTTGTTTTGTGATATCCCTGGCTTTAGCTGAAATCTCTACATGGTAAAGCTTATAAAAAACTTTTTGGTTTACTGATATATACGATTTCTTTTATATTGTGCTATATCTAAATTTAGTTATTTAAATTTAGTTGACCACGTTAAGTTGTTCCAGTATAAAGATAATCCAGAACAGATAAAAAAAGGGCAGAAACCCACCCTGCTGCAAACAGCATACAGGATCTACCCTCAAAGTTCCACAAATCTTATCTAGTAAGCTTGACTCTTACAAACTGAGATTTGCCAGTATTTAAGTTTACTGTTTTACCGCAGTAACTATATCAACTACTGATTTAGCCAAATTAGCTAAACTCAATGCTAGAGCCGCACCGTTTGATGGTAATGTTTCTATTGCGATCGATAGCAATAGAATAGATAAGATGATAGCAAATAAAGTCCACGTGGTATTCATATTTGTGTTTTACCTCACTTTCTGGCTATTTTTATGTGTATGTGAGCGTATAGAGCATAAAATAATTTCCCCTATTCAACCAGATTGAGTAGGGAATTTCACATTTCTATATTTATATCTATGCTGTTAATTATATATCCAGACTCCTGATTTTTAGGCAACCACAAAAAGATTTATCTAACCTAGAGTCATGTCTTATCTACACTGGCTTACAGTACAGCTCAATTATTTACCAATCTGGATATACGAACAGCAAATGGAAGAATTTAATCCGTAGTTAGAATTTACTGGTATATTCAAAGACGACCTCTTTTTGATGAGTTTGACGACCTCTTTTTGATGAGTTTGTAGAAGAAATGGCTGCAAATCGGCGTGAATTAGATGCAGAAATAGCTTTTTTGGATTAGCTAGAGTCTTTAATTCATCCTCCACTGTCTATAAATATTCCTGACCACTCATCTCAAAATAATTCATGCTAACTCTAACAATTGATGAAATACAAAAAAATCTAACTAGCTATCTTCACCAAGTAGCAGCAGGAGAGAGTATTATTATCATACAAGAAGGTCAGCCCATTGCAGAAATTAAACCAGTTTCATCTACTTCTCAACAACTGAGACCCTATGGTTTATATGCTGGAGAATTTACTCTTCCAGATGATTTTGATACTCCTTCACCTGAAGATATTTCGAATAATTTCGAGGGTAAATGACACTATTGTTGGACACGCATATTTTTCTATGGTTCATTAGTGGTAATCGTTGATCACCAATTAATTTGCAGAATAGCATTCGTGATTTAAACAACGACGTATATTTAAGGTATATCTCTGTGTGGGAAGTTACTGTTAAGTATCAATTAGGCAAATTACCCTTGCCAGCGTCTCCTGAAATTTATCTTCCCAAACAGGGACAGCAACACCTTATAAGCAGCCTCAACTTAGACGAAGAAAGTGTTGCTCAACTCTTGAATTTGCCATTGTTGCATCGTTACCCTTTTGATCGAATGTTGATTTGTCAAGCTTTACAGCATGATTTGACTATAGTAACTTTAGATCCTGCTATTCGTGCCTATTCTATCAACGTTTTATAGCTGAATTCTTTGATTGAAATCAAATGTATCAGCTTATCCAGCTTAAGACAAATAAACCCTCTCCGTGCCTCCGCATCTATGCGTGAAACTAATCTTTAATCAACGCCTCCAAGGCCACCTGCAAATCATTTGTCAAATCACTCAACTCCCTTCTATAAGCCTGTTTATTACCTTGACACATCTGCCACTTTCACTCACAGAAATCGGTTTACCGTAGGTAAACATCGCCTGTTTTAAACCTAAACGCTGTCTTCCTGGTAAAGTGGAATCTTTAATTCTAGAGAACATATCAAACATTAATAACGCCGTTTCTGCAAATCTTTCCGCTGTGGGTTTATCCTGAATATAATTAGCAGTAACCGCCAGAAAACGTTCCGCTATTCTCATGTGCTGCATTCGCAAATCTGCTTCTTCTGCTACCCAGTCAGCAAGACCACCTTTGAAGGGTGGTAAACTATTAATGTCAGCTATTTTATCACGATAAATATAATTCCATCCAGCTTTTTCCAAGCGCCGACATCTATCAATAAAATCACCTTGCGGCTGTACATTAAAATATTGTTCACAAACTTGTAACGCTGTATCCATTAAACGGTCTAATCTGGTAATTAAAATATCATTAGGTTTATCTGTTTCCTTAGCAGGAATTACTGGTAAATCTCGATGATAAAAACGACGATAAAATTCGTCCATTTCTGTGATAAGATATTCAGCCAGATTTAAAATCCGCTGACATAATACTTCTTCCAGTTTCTTTCCTGTTGGATTAATTCCCACAACGGGTAAACCGCTATCAGCTTCTAATTTAGATAACAACCAACCTATTTTTGAGCAAGGTGGATTAACGTAACTATATTTAATGCCAATGGGGACAATAACAACAGTTTCTTCACGGTTGGCTTTTTGTAAATCTTCCACACACCAAAAACCCAACTGTGCTACACCTGGTTCTAAAGGACTAACAATACCACTATGAGCATTTATACCTCCTTCTGGTGCGATCGCAATCGGCATCTTAGCATTTGCAAATAAGTCCCGTGCCATCTGAATAGCGTTTCTGTCTACTCGTCTTCCCCGACGTACAGGTACACCACCAACATAAGAGAACAACCATCCTAACCAATTTCCTGCCCATAATGTCATCCCTCGTTCATACATAAAATGACTATGTACGGGGTATTCTAGGGGAATGCCTTTTTCTCGTGCTACTTTGGGAACTATGCGGGAAAGTAAATATAGCATAGATAGGGGATCTTCGACTTCTGGGTGACGAAAAGCGATTAAAAAGCGAATTTTCCCTGCTTGAAGTTCCTGGTATAATTTGGCTAATATTTCGGCATTTTTGGCTTCAATTTTCACAATACCTGCTGGTAGCCAAGGTCTAGTTCTCACCCAGAGAATCAAGGGAAGAAACCAAGAAACAGTCTTGAGTACCAAAGGGTTAAAGTGTGGAGAAATAAATTTCAGTGGGGGTTGGGTGGAATGAATTGATTTTGGCAAGTTTTTCTCCTGTATTGTGGTGAAAAAATGTGAACAGGGAGCGATCGCACTTATACTAGGGAGTAGATAAGAGAAAAACAGTTATTCTCACTAATTAGCCGGACTTCATATTATTTGTCAAATATTCTAAAAACTTAAAAATCTAAAAATCTAAAAATCTAAAAATCTAAAAATCTAAAAATCTAAAAATCTAAAATTAATATGCACCTTCATCTCAATCCAGTTTAATGATAATTAAAAACACATCGGAAGTATGAATACAAATTCAGACCGAAAACATTTTGCACCAGCAACCCAAGGCAACCGTGAAGCTATTTTAGAGGTACTTTTACAAGTATTACCTGCGAATGGTACGATTTCAGAAATTGCCAGTGGAACAGGAGAACAAGCGGTATTTTTTGTACCTCATCTAGCACCGCGCAAATGGTTACCTTCTGACCCCAACCCCATATTACGCAACAGCATTGCTGCTTGGTCAGAAGAATTTAAAAGTGAGAATCTTTACCCACCCATAGATTTAGATGCACAGTTACCAACTTGGCCTATGGATAAAGACACATTATCCATAGGCCAATTGCCGCTATAGTCAACATTAACATGATTCATATTTCCCCTTGCTTAGCCTGTCTACGACTCCTGGCTGGGGCTGGGCGGATTCTTACCCCAGGTGGTATCCTTTACTTATATGGTCCCTACAAACAAAATGGCCAACATACCGCACCCAGTAATGAAGCTTTTGATGAGTCGTTACAGTCACAAAACCCAGAATGGGGAGTGCGTAATTTAGAGGATCTGGTGAAAGCAGCAAAAGCTGAAAATTTGACACTGGAAAAAATTTACCAGATGCCAACAAATAACCTGTCACTAGTATTTAAACATAATTAATGGAAGTTAGCGGACTCGAACCGCTGACATCCTACTTGCAAAGCAGGCGCTCTACCAACTGAGCTAAACTCCCTTAACAATCCAAAATTCAAAACTTTAATAATTTTATTTTTATTAAAAGAGGATTGATTTCAAATCTTGGAAAGAGATTACACTAATATTCTTTGTTTGTAAAAAGTATGACACCAGAAAATATTTTAGTTGTGGCAGCACTGTATAAATTTGTCAGTTTACCCGATTATATCGAACTACAACCACCCCTATTGTCTTTTTGTCAGGAACAAGGCATTAAGGGAACAATTTTACTAGCTAAGGAAGGCATTAACGGGACTATAGCTGGTTCTCGTCAAGCTATTGATGCCGTTTTAGCATTTCTGCGTGGTGATACTCGGTTAGCAGATTTAGAACATAAAGAATCTTACACAGACACACTACCATTTGAAAGAATGAAAGTGAGGCTAAAGCTAGAAATAGTAACTTTGGGAATACCAGAAGTTGACCCAAATGAAAAAGTAGGAACTTATGTTAATCCTCAAGAATGGAATGATTTGATTTCTGACCCACAAGTTATAGTAATTGATACCCGCAATGATTATGAAGTAAGTATCGGTACTTTCAAAAGGGCAGAAAATCCCCAAACTCAAATATTCCGACAATTCCCTGAATATGTAAGTAAAAATCTAGACCCTGAAAAGCACAAAAGAGTTGCCTTATTTTGTACTGGTGGCATTCGCTGCGAAAAAGCCTCATCTTATATGATGACTCAAGGCTTTGAAGAAGTTTATCACCTCAAAGGTGGCATTCTCAAATATTTAGAAGAAGTCCCCAGCGAAGAAAGTCTATGGGAAGGAGAATGCTTTGTATTTGATACACGGGTTGCAGTTCGTCATGGTTTCGAAGAGGGAAGTTATGAATTATGCTTCTGTTGTGGTCATCCCATTGCGGAAGATGATAAAACCTCACCCAAGTATGAAGAAGGTATTTCCTGTCCACACTGTTTTGATAGTTTGACCGAGGAAAAAAGGGAGCGACAGCACGAAAAATGGAAACAGTACAGGTTAAATCAGTTAACAGTTAACAGTAAAGAGACTGATCACTGATAACTGAATCCTTAATTCTTTCGTGCTAACGTCAACCCATCAGCTATGGGAACTACACTCAGGGTAACTCGTGAGTCTTGATGTAACTTTTGATTGAAAGCGCGAATTTTTTTAGTTTGATTATCTTGAACTTCGGAATCTGCAACTTTCCCAGACCACAGTACATTATCAACGGCAATTAGTCCACCTGGTCGAATTAATTGCAGCGATCGCTCATAATAGTTTTCATAGTTACCCTTATCAGCATCAATAAAGGCAAAATCAAAACTTTCTGTTTCCCCTGTTGCCAGCAAATTGTCTAAAGTTTCCAAAGCTGGAGCAATACGTAAATCAATCTTATCAGCTATCCCTGCCTTTTCCCAATAACGGCGAGCAATGCTTGTAAACTCCTCACTCACATCACAGGCGATAATCTTACCATCTGCTGGTAATGCCAAAGCTGTCACTAAGGAACTATAACCTGTAAAAACACCGACTTCTAAAGTTTTCTTTGCTCCCAGCAATTTAACTAATAATGCCATCAACTGTCCCTGTTCTGGGGAAATTTGCATTTGATCCATTGGTAACTGGGCGGTTTCATGGCGCAGTTGAGTTAAAATGTCTGGTTCTCGCAAAGAAACTGCAAGTAAATAATCATATAAGTGTTGCTCTAGGCCAATTGTTTGTTTTCCCATAGTTTTTTTGATAAAAACTTTATCTGTTTTAGTGTAACCAGTTTAGTGTAACCAGAACTTGCCTCTTCTGAACTCCTGTAATTTTTATAACTCCTGAACTCCTTTGATTGTGTAGAGATGTTGCGTCCATAGGGAAAGCTTGAATTTATTAGCTAATTCCCCTCTAAAATTAATAAATTAGCTAAAAGTGTTCCTGACAAACATTATCACGCAACTAATTTGTGTTAAGGGGGTAAGATGAGTTATCCAATCATTCTTGGTATTGTAGGTGATAGTGCAGCCGGAAAAACTACCCTGACGAGGGGTATTGCTCAGGTACTTGGCCCGGAGAATGTTACACTCATCTGTACTGATGATTACCACCGTTATGATCGCACAGAACGCGCCAAATTAGGTATTACAGCCCTTCATCCTGACTGCAATCATTTAGATATTATGCAGCAGCATCTATCACTGTTACGCACAGGTCAACCAATTCTTAAACCGGTTTATAGCCACCAAACAGGAAGCTTTCAAGCTCCAAAGTATATTAAACCGAGTAAATTTGTCATTATTGAGGGCTTGCTTGGTTATTCTACCCGTGCAGCCCGTGATGCTTATGATGTTAAAGTTTATCTTGCACCACCGGAAAAACTCCGCGCTACGTGGAAAGTTAAGCGAGATACGCAAAAACGCGGCTATACTCCAGAACAGGTATTGGAAGAATTAGAAAAACGTGAACCAGACTCAGAACAGTTTATCCGTCCCCAGCGTCAATGGTCTGATATAGTGGTGAGTTTCTATCCTCCCAACGAAAATGAGGATGAAAGCAATGGACATTTAAATGTGCGCTTGGTGTTGCGTCCAACAATCCCCCACCCAGATTTTACACAGATTATTGAAGCTGGTAATGGTGATTTAGAATCAGCCGTGCGTTTGGGACTAGGCCGAGATATGGGTAAACCGGTGGATGTGTTGGAAGTTGATGGACACGCTACTTTGGAACAGGTGAATAAGATAGAGCATATTATGTGTTCAGATATGCCTTACTTAAAAAGTATATGCGATCGCGAAATTAATCCTGAACTAGGTAAAATAGCAGGTACAACGGGAGAGACTTTGCAAAGTTATCCCCTTGCACTTACCCAATTAATCATTACTTATCATATGTTGAAGGCTACGCAAATATATCAATAATATTGTCTGCATTAGTTTGTTGAAATGTAATGAAAAATGTAATGAAATCGGGATAAATGACAATATCAGAGGCACAGTGAATCCGAAAATCTGGAAATAAGAGTAGATTCAAGTTAGAAATTATCAATAAATCTACCTTAGTTCTTTTGGCTGTGCTTCTTGGTATTGTTGCAATTTCCAGTATTTGGATATGGTGGATGATGTTATGGATGCCGGAAAAAAGTTATCAAGGAAAACTTCCACCTCTAAAAACAGCAGAAATTACCCCTCAAAGATTACTACAACAAGATTTAAAGAAGCTGGCTGTTAAAATTGGTATTCGGAACACTAGTCAATATGAAAAACTCAATCAGATAAAAGATCTTTTAATCACTTATTTAACTCAATCTGATTACGAAATCCAACAACAAGAATATAAAATAGATGGTAAATTTTACTACAACATTGAAGTTGAAAAGAAAGGAATAAATAAACCCGAAGAAATAATTGTAGTGGGTGACCATTATGATTCAGCCTTTACCAGTCCCGAAAGGATTTCAAATGAATTATGGTGTAAGGATTCAGGTCTAAGCTAGAGGGATTAAAGAAGGTGTCTGGAAGGCAGAGTTAACCATCCCTTTGATAGGTTGGTCAAAAAACTCAATTAG
>CAKZGI010000170.1 GCA_936914905.1 uncultured Trichormus sp.
GCTGTCTAGGTTTCAATTTAGATTCTGTACCTCATTGATCTGCAATCTGCTGTAAGTATCTCTTGTAATTGATATTAGTTAGAAAAGCAGGCCTTGCCTGCTATTAAGAATCTTTCACAGTTTTCAGCTTTTACCTGATAATTAACCACCACGCTTTAGGGCTAATTCAACACGATCAAACTCTAACTCTAGACGGTTTTTCAGTTTTTCCGGGATGGGACGGTTGGGGTAAGAACTATAGTGTCCAGCTAAGGAATTGAGTGCTGTTCGCATAGTTGTAAAAGAATTCAGACCAGAAACAGAATTAACTCTCTGATAACGAGCAGAAAAGTCATTAATTTTTTGACGTGCTTCTGCTTGGAGTGCTGCTTTATTTGGATCTTCTGGTGATACTTCTATGGCTTGTCTTAAAGTGTTGACTACAGCTAACGTATCTTGACGATAATCTCCTGACAAGCCATCAGGAGTACCAGAACAACCCATTAAGCCAACGGTGACAACTAAAACCAGTGCCAGCAGACGCGACCAATAATGTTTCATATCCATTCATTAAAACAATATGTAAATCAACGTCCATCCTATCTTGGATTGGGATAAGTCAGTTATCAGTAGTTGTTCTCCCCCATCTTCCTCATCCCCCTCATCCCCCCACAACCTCATATAAGGTATTCCGTTGCTGGTAAGGTCTATTTAGGGATGCGATCACACTTTGTAGGGTTTCTACTTCCATGCACGTACCACCAATAGCCCCGGCCATGGTGGTAATGTGTTCTTCCATTAATGTGCCACCAATATCGTTACAACCCCAAGTTAAGGCTTCTGTTGCACCAGCCAGCCCTAATTTTACCCAACTTGGTTGATGATTAGGTATAAAATTTCCTAAAAATATCCGCGCTACCGCTGTTAATAAAAGTGCGTCAGCTAATACTGGTTGATCTCTTCCCACTCGACGACGTAAGGATTTTGGTACTTCTTGTCCTACGAAGGGTAAGACAATAAATTCTGTGATTTTAGCAGGATATCCTTGTTCTATTGCCGTTTGTTGGAGCGATCGCAATTTTTCTAAATGTCCAATTTGCTGTTCTGGGGTTTCAATATGCCCAGATAACATGGTACTAGTAGTAGGAATACCTAATTTGTGTGCCGTACTGACAATTTCTAGCCAAGTAGCAGTATCAATCTTTTCTGGACACAATACCCTTCTGACTTCATCATCTAACACCTCGGCTGCTGTTCCTGGCATCGAACCTACACCCGCATCCCGCAAGGCTGTAATTACCTCAGTGTATGAAATTCCATCTAATCTGGCAATAAACTGGACTTCCTGGGGAGAAAATGCGTGTATATGTAACTTAGGAAACTCCTGCTTAAGGGTTTCTACTAGGTTAAGGTAATAAGGCAAAGATTTACCATTGATTTGTGCTTGTGGGTATAATCCACCTTGCATACAGATTTCTGTCGCACCCCGACGCACCGCATCTGTAGATTTTTCCAAAATCTGCGCCCAATTTAACCAGTAAGCATCCGTATCACCATCATCTCGCCGAAAAGCACAAAAACTACAGTGCTGTTCACAAATGTTAGTAAAATTAATGTTACGATTAATTACGTAAGTAACAGTCTCACCTGCTTGTTTTTGCCTGAGTTGGTCAGCTGTAACCCTAATAGAATTTACAGCCTGTGGGTCAGTTTGCTTTAATAAAACTACTGCCTCAGATGGTGATATATTAAACCCTAGCAGCGAACGATCAAGAATAGTATCCACAGTTATATTAGTCACAGGGCATCAAAATTTTATTAAGCTATGAATAAATTAAAAGCCACAGCACCATTATTTATAATTTTGTCAGGTGTCATTTTTTCCTTATATCTAAGGTCACAAGTTCCAGATGACATTTACTTTAGTAGTGATGGTGGACTCAAAGCATTGTTAGCTAAACAACTTAGTTCTGGTAATTTACGTTTTGATCTAAACCTCCAAGTACCACCATGGGTGCATAATATCTGGGACAGTGGATTATATCCTTTTGAACCACCATTTAGCTATAAAATTTCCAGTCTTTATTATATTACATTCCCATTTACATTTCCCCTAGTTACTGCTCCATTTTATGCAATTTTCGGCTACAGAGGATTTTATATAATTCCTTTAACTTCTGCATGGATTATCTGGTTGAATTTTTATCGTCTCTGTCAGTCTTTTAAACTTGATAATTTCATCATTTCCCTGGGTTTAATAACTCTGATTTTTGCCTCTCCCTCCACTCACTATGTATAGCGGCATGTACTGGGAACATACACTGGCAGTAGCTTTAGCATTTAGTGGGCTAGTTATGATCTTTTCGGTCAGAGAAAATCAATTTACAAACAAAGCAGCTATACTCAGTGGCATATTAATTGGTTTATCAGTCTGGTTTAGACCAGAATTTCTAGCTCTAGTGGCTATTTTGATCATATTAATAACTGCTTCATTTATAATGAAATTCGATTCAATTACAAT
Source organism: uncultured Trichormus sp. (assembly GCA_936914905.1). GTDB lineage: Bacteria > Cyanobacteriota > Cyanobacteriia > Cyanobacteriales > Nostocaceae > Trichormus_B. The sequence continues at coordinate 2,501 of CAKZGI010000170.1, forward strand.
CATCAAAAATAATAAAATAATATTTCTGGCGAGTTTAATATTAACAATATTGTGCTTCTTCACGTTCAATAAAACTATTTATAATCATCCTTTGGGCGCTCATGCTTTCCAAATGGTAGAAAATTTTTCATTATCAGAAAGACTATTAAAATCATGGAAGTTTTTTAATGAACTTAAAAACAACTTGCTCAAACATTTCCCAATCATATACTTTGGATTAGCAATTTGTTTTATTTCCATATTCAAAATTAATTTGAGATTAAAAACTGCAAGCAAACAAATATTACTGATATCATCTTTATTTCTGTTGATAGTGCCGATACTTATTCCTAGTTATGGTGGTAAACAGTGGGGCTCACGATTTTTATTAATTATCAACCCATTAGTTAATATAATAGCTATGTCTGGTTTGGAGAAAACATGGAAAATTAAACAATTTGGCATAAGATATATTAGCACAGGAATTTTAGCTATACTATTTATCTTGGGATTCAATCTCAACATAATTGAAGGTACAGAAACCTCGTATCAAAAAGGCAAAAAAGAAAACATTGAAGTTCTTGATTTTTTGCGTAAAGATAGTAATAAAATTGTAGCTGTAGCTAACCAATATGTTGGGCAAAGTTTTGAAGCCACTTTTAAACAGAAAATATTTTTTCTTACTAAAAAACCTGAAGATGTAAGTAAATTGGCTTTAGCATTAAATGAACAAGGATATAAAAAATTTCTGTATGTATGTCCTTTTTATGATGAATGCTTTTCCTCTCCGACAATACCTGATCAATTAAAATTAGTAAGAAAGCAGAAGGAATTAACAATTCAACTGAAAAAGATTAAAGAAAATACAAGATACAGAATAGAAGAGGCTACAATCTCTTAAAATAACAAAACAAATGAATAGAAATAATGAAGACGAATTTACCCAGTAATTACCTGAAACAGATGTTGTCTCTAGAAAAATTATCCCTGATAGCGATTGCAATAGCTGTCATAATCAGAATTATCAATTTAGGAACTAGAGAATTTTGCTATGACGAAGTTTTATCATTACTACTTTCTACCAGTCAAAATGGGGGTTACAAAACTCCCGGAGATGCACCAGTCATATTAGCAGAATATACATCCTTATTAAGCTTACCTAAGGAAGTAAGTTTAGGAAATGTTCTCCAAACTATCACGCTACTAATTAAAAGTCTCTTGGGTGGAGAACCTCATCCACCAATATTCTTTTTAGGTCAACACTTTTGGTTGCGGCTTTTTGGCAATAGCGAAGCAGCTATGAGGAGTTTAAATACTTTATTGAGTGTAGTTTCAATGGCTAGCGCTTATGGTTTAGGGAAATTTTTTTTAGGACATCGTGGTGGACTTTTTTTTGCAGCACTTGTAGCTATTAGTCCATTTTATTTATTTCATTCCCTCAATCTCAGAATGTATGCACCTCTAGTATTATGGGTAATTCTCAGCACATGGTCGTTGCTATATCTAATTGAACAGCAAAATTCTGACATTAGCCAAAGTCGACCCGGTAAGTTGTTATGGAATGGGCTTTTAATTATTTCTATTGCTGCTGGTTTGATGACTTTTTATTTATATGCCTATTGGCTAATAGTTTTAGGAGTATTGGTACTTTATTTAGATAGAAGACATTGGTTTCAACATGGTTTACGCTTAGGTACTGGAGTTTTATTAACCATGCCTTGGGTATTATGGGGGACAATTAAACAACTTCGTAACACTGACTTAGATCGTTTTGGTAAATCCAAATCTACATTACCTCCCTTGTTAGGACATTTACAGGATTTTACTAATACTTTAGGTACTGACATATTGATAGGGGACTGGGCAACTAGTTTAGATCCTATTGTCATTACTTTATCTGGTTGTTTAGTAATCTTGGTATTTGTTGGGTTTAGTATTCATCTGTGGAAACAAAATGAACAACAAAAGTTAGGTACAGTTTTAATATTAGGGATTTTACCGATATTATTAGGACTGATAGTAGATATTGTTACCAAAAAATTTACCTTGGGTTTTGGCTTTGGTAGAACTCTGATCATTATGCTACCTGGCTGTTTATTATTAATCACTTTGTGGGTAGAGAAAGCAGTTTCTAAACAATGGTGTAGCCTGGTAGCCGGTGGAATATTGCTAATGTACCTAACAATTAGTATTGGTGATTTAAGTTTGCGACATCGCTCAGTTTTTCGTTCAGTTGCAGAATTAATTCCCAAAGATGTAAATCAGCCAACTTTAATTGCTATGAACTCGAAAGCCTGGGGTCATGTAAACCGTTTAGCTTATTATATTCCTACTGATTATCCGGTCATGTTGTTATCTCACTACCCCGCAGATTTAGCAGGTCATTTAGAAAAAGTTATCAAGGAAGAACCAGGTCGATATGCTCGTATTATTTGGTTAAATAGCGGTGATCCTTTATGGTCACGTTTGAAAACCGAAACGGAAATAAAGCGGAAAGAACAAAAAACAGAACAAATTTTATCATCTCAGTTTCAATTAAAAGAAACAAAGAATCTTTCAGGTACAATGAAGCTTGATAAATTTACAGCCAAGCTTTACACAATCTCATCCAGAAATTAAACACTGAAAAATAAAAGTATAAGGTGTGATTTACCTTTGTTAGTTTGCAGGGAACATCCCAAATGTGTAAGTTTATTCTTTTCTGACTTTTTTTAATAAAAGATGTATTGTGCTAATAAGTAAAATTTATACATGTAATCCCGCAATTCCAAATTTACTAACTTTATGAATGCAAACTCATCAAACTCTCTATTAGTAGTTCCCACTGGGGCATTAAAGATTTCTGAATATCCACTTACTGATGTGCATAGAGATAATCCCATTCTATTATCTCTGGTGATTCCTACTTATAAAGAGCGTAATAATATTGAGAATATCGTCAATATCCTCAGTAGGTTGCTGGATGAAGCTGTCCCTGGTAATTATGAGCTAATTATAGTTGATGATGATAGCCCGGACTTAACTTGGGAACTAGCACAATCTCTACTTCCAGATTATCCGCAGTTGCGCGTGATGCGTCGTCAAGAGGAATGGGGACTATCTTCAGCGGTGATTCGTGGTTGGCAAGTTGCCACAGGGCGTATTTTGGGTGTGATTGATGGAGATTTACAACATCCACCAGAACTGTTGATACAACTGTTGCAGAAGATAGAACAGGGGGCAGATTTGGCTTTAGCCAGTCGTCACGTAGATGGCGGTGGTGTGAGTAGTTGGAGTGTAATCAGGCGCTTTTTGTCTCGTGGGGCGCAGGTTTTAGGTTTGATTATTTTACCTGGTGTATTGGGTAGAGTTACTGACCCAATGAGTGGTTATTTTATGGTGCGTCGGAGTGCGATCGCAGGTGCAACAATGAATCCTGTAGGGTATAAAATTCTCCTAGAAGTGATTGGTCGCGGACAAGTTAGAGAAATTGCTGAAGCCGGTTATATCTTTCGTGAACGTACTGAAGGGGAAAGCAAGGTAACGTGGAAGCAATATATAGAGTATATTCAACACTTAATCCGTTTACGAGTATCTACTGGACGATTAGGCAAAATTAGTCAAAAAGTTAATTTCCCCGTTGGTCGATTTATCCGCTTTGGTGTAGTGGGATTCAGTGGGGTATTTGTAGATATGGCAGTGCTTTATTTACTCAGTGACCCTTCAACTCTGGCTTTACCTTTAACGCGGAGTAAAATTATTTCTGGTGAAATTGCCATTTTCAACAATTTTTTGTGGAATGACGCGTGGACATTTGCGGATGTTTCCATGCAACAAAAAGGTTGGAAGCAAAGAATCAAGCGGTTTTTGAAGTTTAATGTGATTTGCTGGGCAGGATTAGTTTTAAATGTATTTGTTTTGAATATAGTCTTTAATTTATTGATTCCTAATCGCTATATTGCCAACTTAATTGCGATCGCAGTTGCTACAATTTGGAATTTCTGGGTTAACCTGAAACTAAGTTGGCGGGTAACTGATGTGAAATAGTCGATTTAACTTTTTCTATTAGTCTGCATATAACGGTAAATTGCGGCAATATTATGGGCATCATCAATACCTCTGTGATGTGTGCCTTTTAATTCCATCCCTAAATGTTGCAAGGCTTTTGCCATGCCAAATTTATTATATACACCCAAATATTCAGAAAATTCTTTTTTGATATTTCTGTCTCCTGCATCAAAAGGATATGGGACATTATGAAATTTGCAATCTTGTAAAAATCGCATTTTATCGTAATTTCCCCAAGAACAAAATATATCATTAGGAAATGAATTCATCCACTCTGCCAATTTTGACATCACTTCTGGAAATTGAGGTGCAGCATCAACTTGTTGTTGATAAATAGTCGTTAAATTTATCCATAACTCTGTCAAAATGGGATTTATCACAGGTTTAATAAATTGTTGAAACTCAGAATCAATTTCCCGGGTTTGACGATTTAGTATCACTGCACCAATTTCAATAGTTTCCATTTTGTGACGGTAAAATGTATGCTTATCACAGCAAGTAGCGTCGAGGTCAATGACCATGAAATAGTGATTCATAAAAAATTAAAATTTAGACGAAAACGATTTTCGCTAATTAAGTAAAATAGTAGTATCAAGAACAAAAGCTGCTAAAGCAAACCAGAAAATACTTTCTCCAGCTAAGATTAAAGAAGGCAAAAGTGTATTATTTACATTCCAGCCAAATTCTATCTGGTTTAATCCCCGCACCAAAGCAAAAGCAAATACAGCACCAGATTTGAGTTGGGGATTTTTATCTACGCAGATGATATAGCGGTAAGTGACACCAAATAGGAAACCAGAGAAACCTGCAATTCCAGCACTCGGCAAAAATTGTAAATTAATTAGCTGAAATTGATTAATATTAAGTATCGAAAAATACTGATTCAGCAGCAAACCATTAACAATAGTAGTGATTAAGAAAGCCAAACCAGCAGATAAACCACCAATAAGCCCTGCTTTAAGAGATTCTAATCGTTCTGCAATCATTTCCATAATCTAGCCCAACCTCGGATAAACACCATTGAGCAATCAACCTCCTTTTCCCAGTATGATAAACATTAGAGACCTTTTGTAATTACTTGAAAAGTAGAACTATGATTTTGACACTGGGATGGGTATCACTTTTGGTTGTGTTCACATGGTCGATTTCTATGGTAGTTTGGGGACGCAACGGACTATAGAGGAATCGTGGAAAGTCCATATTTAATTATTTTGGCTTTGATGGCCATAGTGCTGCTAGTAGGAGTCACTGGTGGTGTTGTTTATTTAACACTAGCAGATTGGCGTGATCGCCGTCGTCGAGAAGACGAAACCCGCGAACTTAAACATAGCACTGCCAAACGACGCTGATTTTTTTACAGCAAATATCAGCATGTTTTATGGCTTAAAAAACCTAGTTGTGGGGATGGGATTGAGATCGTATCCCCACATATTCATATTATACAAACATAATACAGAAACCAATATTGAATATTTATTGTTACCTTATAGAAGAATTATATTGACAACCCTGTGGGGAATGATACAACCGACTTCCCAAAAAGAATATCAACCAGGCATGATTTTTTCCCTGGATCAGAGTGAGAAACAAAAAGCTTTATCTAGAGTGATTGCCCGGATTCGGGAATCTCTAGATATAGAAACCATCTTCAAAATAACAGTCACAGAAGTACGTCAGTTACTCAACACAGATAGGGTTGGCGTATTTCGATTTTATCCTAATTTGGAATGGGAAGGAGAATTTATTTATGAAGATGTAGGCACAGGATGGATATCTATATTAGCTACCAAACTCCATGACCACTGCTTTGCTGAAGAGTTTACCGAACTTTATCAGGAAGGGAGAATTAAAGCCATATCAGATATTTATGAAGATGTTGCCACAGATTGTCACTTCACAATGCTGGAAAAATTTCAAGTACGTGCCAACATAGCTGTACCCCTAATGAAATGCAAAGATTTATGGGGATTACTGTGTATTCATCAGTGTAATAAACCACGACAATGGGAAGCATCAGAAATTGAATTTGTGCAATTAATAGCCGAACATTTGGGAGTTGCTTTACAACAGGCAGATTATATAGAACAGATGAAATTACAATCGGCCCAGCTTGCACAAGCTAAAGCTAGAGAAAAAGCCGCAGAATGGCAAAAAACCATAGCGCGAACCATAGAAAAAATTCGTCAGTCTCTAGATTTAGAAAGCATTTTTCGCACCACCACCGAAGAACTCAGACTATTACTAAATAGTGATCGCGTTTCTATTTATCGTTTCAATCCTGACTGGAGTGGTGAATTTGTGTTTGAATCTATAACATCGGGTTGGGTTACACTTATGCAAGAACAGTTACAGCGTCCAGAATTAAGAGACAACATTAGCAACTGTAACTTAAAAGAATTAGTTGAACCACCCACTGATACATATTTGCAAGATACAGGAGGAGGTCAGTTTGCTAAAGGAGAAATATACCGGATTTGTAATGATATTTATAGTGCTGGTTTTAACGAATGCTACATCAGAATTTTAGAAAGCTATCAAGCCAGAGCTTATGTAATAGTTGCAATTCTTTATAACCATGAAATTTGGGGTTTATTAGCCGTTTATCAAAACACAGGAACTAGAGATTGGCAAGAAGATGAAATTTATCTACTCACCCAAGTTAGTTCTCAATTAGGTGTAGCATTACAGCAAGCTGAATCATTGAGACAAATGCAAATTCAAGCTCAGAAACTTGCTAAAGCTGCGGAAAGAGAACGGAAAGCAGCAGAAAGAGAAAAAGCTTTAGCTGCAACTGTAGAAAAAATTCGCCAGTCTCTTGATCTAAATACTATTTTTCCTACCAGTACTCAAGAAGTCTTGCAGTTATTAGAAGTTGATCGCGTCACAATTTACCGATTTCGTCCAGATGGGAGTGGTGAATTTGTGGCCGAGTCATTAGCTTATGGATGGAAATCAGTACAGGAACTTGTGCCAGTAATTGCAGATGATTGTCTACGATTAATTCTAAGAGAAGACTCTACCAACGGTAAAATAATCGTTGTTGACGACATATCTGCCACAAATATTCCTATACCTCATATTGCCTTAATTACACCAACAGAAACCAGAGCATATATGATTGTGCCGATTTTTCAAGGAGAAAAACTCTGGGGATTATTGGCAGCTTATCAACATTCTCAACCGCGTGATTGGCAGAAAGATGAGGTAGATTTGTTAGTGCAGATTAGTTCTCAATTAGGAGTAGGACTCCAGCAAGCCGAATTTTTAGAAAAAACCCAACGCCAAAAAGAAGAAATTACCCAAACTCTCAAGGAATTACAAGGTACTCAAAGCCAGTTAATTCAAAGTGAAAAAATGGCCGGTTTAGGTCAATTAGTAGCTGGTTTAGCACATGAGATTAACAACCCGATTAGTTTCATTTACGGTAATATTCCTTATGTTACTAATCATATGGAAGATTTATTGAATTTAGTGTGTCTATATCATAAAAATCATCCTCAATCAACACAAGAGATTGCACAGCAAGCAGCAGATATAGATTTAGATTTCATTGCTGATGATTTGCCGAAAATGCTCAATTCCATGATGATTGGTGCAAACAGAATCAGAGAATTAGTGCTTTCATTACGGACTTTCGCACGCCTTGATGAAGCAGAAAAAAAACCTGTCGACTTACATGAAGGGATAGACAGTACACTTTTAATTCTCCAAAATCGTCTCCAACCACAGGGAGATTTTCCTGCTATTGAAATTGTGAAGGAGTATGGTAATTTACCTCCAGTCTTTTGCTATGGAGCTCAGATGAATCAGGTGTTTATGAATATTATCAATAATGCGATTTGGGCGCTAGAAAAATTATTAGCAGATAGCAAATTAACTGAAAAGCCTAAAATTTGGATTCGTACACAAGTTACAGATTGGAATTCCATTTTGATTTGGATTGCTGACAATGGTTGTGGGATCAAGAAAGGTATGGAATCTCGTATTTTTGAACCCTTCTTTACCACGAAAGAACCAGGACAAGGTACTGGTTTAGGGCTGTCTATTAGCTATCAAATTATTGTCGAAAAACATGGTGGTCAGATTAACTGTGTTTCAGAACCTGGTAAGGGTTGTGAGTTTTGGATTGAAATTCCCATGACTGAAAATATGGTGTAAGGGAGATGAGGGAGATGGGGAAGTAACTTTCCCAATGCCCAATACCCAATGCCCTTTGTAAAATGGAGTTTTAAATATGAAACGTTATATGCCTTTGATACTTACTGGTGTTATCTTATTTGTAGCCGGAGGATATAAGGTTTTCCCTGGTGCTGTTGGGAAAGTGAGTAGCCAAACTCGGACATCTGTAAATAACTTTCTGATCGGTAGATTTCCTTTCTGGAAACCGAAAACAAATCCCTATGGAAGAACGGAACGGGAACTACAGTAAACAGAACAAAAGTAGCGTTGTAAGCATTCAGCTAATGCCTAACAGCACGCTACGCAAACAGCTATCAGTAGTCAGCTTTTTCAGGCTAACGCCAAAAATACCTATTTGATAATTAACCAATTTCTCAAACATTCTAACTCCTGATAGTTGATAACTGATAACTAAATCACCGGAAAAAATATGAGTATTTACCTCACGACTTCCTCACAAAATAGCTCTATATTTTAGATCATTCAAGTTATTGAGCTGATATCCACAGATTCTACAACTGGGCTAGTACAGGAGGGTGTAAATAAACAACCCATTCCAAATGTATGAAATGCTTACGCTGTATTCATTTTCACTTCTGTGCCTCTTTCGGAGGAACTTCGTTAACGTGCTGCCTAGACTCTATTTGGACTTTTGACTTCCGCCCTGCTGTACTAGGTTATGAGGTAGTTATGAGTACATTATCATCATCTCCAAAACCACTTTGTTCCTCTATGTAGGGACCAGTAACTTCTTGGCGATTTGGGTGATCGCTTGGTATTGATCCTATTGGGTTAAGATCTAGCTGTTCTTTTAACTGTATATATTGTCAGTTAGGGAATATTCAACAGGAAACTACTAAACGGCAAATTTTTGTTCCTAGTAGCCAAGTTATTTCTGATTTGTAAGCGATCGCGCAAAAGGAATTACACATAGATATAGTAACTGTCAGTGGTAGTGGTGAACCCACCCTCACACTGAATTTAGAGGAAATTCTGGCTGCTACAAAAGAAATTTTCAAACAACCAAAAGCGGTATTGACGAATGGCACTTTACTAGGTGATAAATCTGTCCGTGATGCTTTAAAACTAGCGGATATTGTCGCTGTCAAACTAGATTCTATTTCGTTAAATCAACTACGGCAGATCAATCATCCTCTAGAGACAATTGATTTACCAGATACAGTAGGAGTCAGGAGTAAAACTCTCTTGCTGTCTAGGTTTCAATTTAGATTCTGTACCTCATTGATCTGCAATCTGCTGTATTATCCAAGGAATTAAATTATTTAGATAAGTAGGAAGGCACAAAAAAACCGTAGACGCGCAGCGGCTTCTCGGAGAGAAGTATATAACGAAAAGTAAAATTGACCAAAACCTCTTCCCTACACCCTTATACCCTTTTCAAGGCTGACCGCTGCTGTACTATTTTCAATTAAGGAGTTAAAAAGATGGAAACAAAGTTAACGGAAGCATTGTTAGCACAGCAAGAAATTCCTGCTGGTTATCTCAATATTATGGGTTATGTTGATAAATCAGAAGTCAACGGTCCTGGTTGTCGTGCTGTGGTGTGGGTGCAAGGCTGTCCTCGTGAGTGTGCTGGTTGCTTTAATCCTGACTCTTGGACATTTGAGATTAACCAGCTAGTTGCTATAGATTGCTTAGCCGCAGATATTCTTAAAAATCCCCATAACACAGGTGTAACTTTCTCTGGTGGTGAACCATTTTGGCAAGCATCGGCATTGGCTAACTTAGCACGTAAAGTCAAAGCTGCTGGATTAAATGTCATGGCTTTTACTGGTTTTACCCTGAAGCAACTGCAATCTGAATCAGCACCTGCAGGTTCTCAAGAATTGTTAGAACAATTAGATATTTTAATTGACGGGCCTTTTGTTGAGTCTGAAGCCATTAATTCTCCCTTATCTCCCGTTTCTTCTAGAAATCAACAGGTTCATGTATTTAACCCAGAATTCAAAGATCAAATTAGCTGGGCTAGTGACCAAATAGAAGTTCACGTCCTCAAAGATGGCGATCGCATTGTGACTGGTTATCAAGGTTGGTTAGAACTGACTTAAACCTGAAATTGACCCCATCGTCATGAGTTTATGGCTAGACCGAAAATCCTGTCACATATAGCGTTGGTCTCCAAAAGATAAATAGATGACAAATCGCTCCTCACTTACGATCTTGCTCATTGATGATTGCATTGAAGATAGATACTTGTGTCGTCGCTTTTTGCAACAGAAGCAATTACATGGTGTCAGCAAGAAATACCAGATATCATTTTACTGGATTTTTTGTTGCCAGATGGTGATGGGTTAGAATTGGTTGCAGAATTTAGGCAAAAGTTCAGCAATAGTCAATCATCCATAATTATGCTGACAGGAGAAGGGGACAAAATGATTGCTGTCAGTCCCATGAAAAGTGGTGTCCAAGATTATCTAATCAAAGGTCAACTCACCCCTCAAATTCTGCAACGTGCGATTCATCAAATAGTGGAACGGATGTATTTAACCAGATAAATAGAACAAAGTCGGGAACAACAACAAATAATTGCTGCTGTGGCTTTGCCAATTCGTCAGTCTCTCCAGTTAGAAGAGATTCTACCTGCAATAGCCACTGAACTGCGCCAGTTTCTCAAAGCCAGGTGGTAATAGGGAGCAACGCGATTTTGTGAGGTGGGGCAAAAAGTGTGCTATCGCTAAACCCAA
>CAKZGI010000171.1 GCA_936914905.1 uncultured Trichormus sp.
TCTGGTGTATAGATATTATTGGCACTCTTACACCTTATTTAATCCACTTTCCTAAATCTATGGGGTTTCTAGTATCACCTGGAAGTAGGTAAAAAATTTACAGGTACTAGACGACCAGTATTTAACTCAAACAAAATTTGCAGCAATGCAACTATGGTCAGGCAGACCAAAAGTTAACGCTTGGAGAGAGAACCACCTCTGGGCTAGATACCGCCTAGATACCGCAAGGAGTCTAGTTTAAGTGGACTCGTTGAACCAAGAATCTCCTTACCTTTAGCTAGGAGAGTGTCAACAAGTGCGTGACGGTATTAACATTACCTGTGATGTTTCCCCTACTTTTGAAAGCTTGCTTATAAACTCACAAATCCCTCATTTTTTTGGCTTAAAGTCTGTAAATTGGCGGAAATCACATGATTGGCTGTTTTCGTACTTGGTTGCGACAAACAACAGCAGATTTCGTTTCTACGTCCTTTCCCAAACTACAATAAGAATATATATCCTAAATATTTTGATTAAATTGCTCTATGTCAGTTTTAGCAGCGATGGCAGTCTTGGCTACTTTGATATTGGTACACGAGTTAGGACATTTTATAGCAGCACGTTCCCAAGGCATTTACGCTAACCGCTTTTCCTTGGGTTTTGGTCCAATCCTGTTGAAGTACCAAGGATCACAAACAGAATATACTATTCGTGCTTTCCCTTTGGGTGGCTTTGTTGGCTTTCCCGATGACGATCCAGACAGCGATATTCCCCCCAACGACCCCAATCTGCTGCAGAATCGTCCTATTTTAGATCGAGCGATCGTCATTAGTGCCGGAGTGATAGCTAACTTAATATTTGCCTATTTGGTGTTAGTTCTACAATTAGGTATCGTTGGTATTCCCCAAGAATTTAAATATCAACAAGGTGTAATTGTCAAACCTGTTAACGAACAATCTATCGCTTACCAAGCAGGTATTCGAGAAGGTGATATTATCCTGAGTGTCAATGATCAGGAACTCGTTGCTGGAAACAGTTCTACTTTGTTGCTGACTAAAGAAATTCAAACTCATCCCAATCAGCAAATTGACCTGAAAATTCAACGCCAAAACCAAGCAATACCCTTGAAATTAACTCCTAAACAGGGTGCTGATGGTAAAGGTTGGGTCGGGATCGAACTGGGACCTAATGGTGGAGCAGTTTATCGTCGTACCCAAAATCCTGTGGAAATTTTCACGGTTGCCGCTAACAGATTTCAACAATTAGTTGTTGGAACAATCAAAGGATTTGGACAGCTAGTAACTAACTTTCAAGCAACAGCTAGTCAGGTTTCTGGACCAGTTAATATTGTCAAAATAGGGGCTAAATTAGCTGCTGATAATAGTGCTAATTTGTTGTCTTTTGCGGCAATTATCAGTATTAACTTGGCTATTATCAATATTTTACCTCTTCCTGCTTTGGATGGTGGACAACTGGCTTTTCTCATCATTGAAGGTTTACTTGGTAAGCCCTTACCAGCAAAAATTCAAGAAGGTGTAATGCAAACTGGTTTAGTGCTACTCTTAGGATTAGGTATTTTCTTGATTGTCAAAGAAACTACTCAATTAGAATGGGTACAACATCTGTTGCAGTAAGTTTAGAGCAGGTGACAGGTGACAGGTGAAAAAGTGAAAAGTATTTTATTGATATCCTAAGCACCCTTGCTCTTAACTATTATCCAATGTAAGCATTCAGCTAATGCCTAATGGCACGCTACACGTTAACACTCACGTAGTGTGTCGTAGACATAGTTACTCTGAAAGAGGCATAAGCATCAGCAGTCAGGTATTTTTGGCGTTAGCCTGAAATACCTGTTTGATAGTTAACCAATCTCTAAAATATTATGACTTCTGACTCCTCAATTCTTACAGCTGAATTTTAGATTTTGGATTTTAGTATTGAATATAAAAAAAATCGAAATCCTCAATCTAAAAATATTGTTAGTAAATAAATCCCAAATAGTAAATTTTAACACCGAAAATTGATTGACTCGTAAATCATTAACTAAAAAACAACGGGCTTTAGAAATCCTTTCCCGTCTCCACCATCTTTATCCTGATGCAACTTGTTCTTTAAATTATTCAACTCCTGTACAATTATTAGTGGCGACAATTCTTTCTGCTCAATGTACAGATGAGCGTGTAAATAAGGTGACACCAGTTTTATTTAGCCGTTTTCCTGATGCGGAAGGTTTAGCAAATGCGGATATATTAGAATTAGAAGAATTAGTTCGTTCTACAGGTTTTTATCGCAATAAAGCTAAGAATATAAAAGCCGCTTGTCAGATGATTGTGAATGATTTTAATTCTGTTGTTCCTAATGAAATGCCAGAATTATTAAAAGTCCCAGGAGTTGCTAGAAAAACTGCAAATGTGGTTTTAGCTCATGCTTATGGTATTAATGCAGGTGTGACTGTAGATACTCACGTTAAGCGATTGAGTCAGCGTTTGGGGTTGACGAAAAATATAGAACCGATTGGTATTGAAAAAGATTTAATGAAATTGTTACCCCAACCAGATTGGGAAAATTGGTCTATTCGTTTAATTTATCATGGTCGGGCTGTATGTAAAGCCCGTTCTCCACGTTGTGATGTTTGTAAATTGGCTGATTTGTGTAATATGAAGTTGTTTCACGCAGAGATGTAAAGAGGCAAAGAGTAAGTCCGTCATTTAACCGCACGTCCCAGCACCGGGAGTCTCACCCACCTTTAATATCTCTGTGGCTACACCGATTTTACTATCAAGCCGTCCTGGAAGGACGGGGTTTCAGACCCAGGAGTTTTGATGAAAATTCATCGTCATAGATGAATATAAAAACTAATGACTAATGACTAATGACCACTAGCCATAGTACAATACAAAACGCTGCATTTTAGTACATTAGGGATTTTATGGCAAAGAAGAGCATGATTGAGCGCGAGAAGAAACGCTCTAAGTTGATGGAAAAGTATGCTGCAAAGCGGGAAGCCCTGTTAGAAGATTTCAGACAAGCAGAATCTCCCCTGGACAAGCTGGAAATCCACCGCAAGATTCAACAACTACCCCGCAACAGTGCACCTACTCGTAAGCAAAACCGCTGCTGGTTAACTGGTCGTCCTAGAGGTGTATACCGTGACTTTGGACTATCTCGGAACGTTCTCCGGGAATGGGCGCACCAAGGTTTATTACCTGGCGTTGTTAAGTCTAGCTGGTAATCAGTGAACAGTAATCAGTGAACAGTAATCAGTAAATAGGCTGATAACTGATGACTGATAACTGATCACTGAAAAGTATTATTGACCACAACACCGATCAATTCCCAGGCTTTCTAAGAGAAGATCGCTAACGGCGTTGGCGATCACAAACTCTCCATAAAAACTTTTAGAAAAATCAAATGCTTGCATCTCTGTGACAATGGCAATTACCAGAGATCCTAAGTCATTTTCTCCTTCCATCCTCTGTCGCATAAAAATCTGCGCTGCACGTTGAGCAATTTTTTGATTCACTATTTCGGGAATAAATTCTGTATCCAGCCACAGTAGTAGGCGTTTTTGCAACCATTCACCTTCTAACAGAGGATTTTCAGACGGAGGTAGAGTAATGGGTGGAATTGGCTGAGTCATGTTTGTATATATTAAATAGATTTTGTTTACCAAGGGTAATCTCATACCATTTTGAATTTTGGATTTTGTATTTTGGATTGTCAAAGTCTTGCTGCACAAGCCTTTGGTCTTTCCATCTATCACAATCATTTTTCAACTTGGTATCAGAAGAACGTAGGAAGGCCGATAACAGCCAAATGTGTTACTTTAGGGGTTTTTTCATGATTTTCTAAACTATGCAATATGATGTCGCCGCTATTATTCGAGGTTATGCAGAAGGTTATTTTCTCATGGCTGATGAGAGCGATCGCCTGGGATGGTATGGAAGTAAAGAACATACTTTAATTCCCTTAGATGATAGATTTCGCTACCCCAAGTCCCTCCAGCGTGTCCTCAACCAAGAAAAATTTACAGTAGCAATTAACCGTGATTTCTTCGGTGTGGTTGCTGGGTGTGCTAACCGTGAAACAACTTGGATTTCCCCCGAATTAAAAAAGATTTACTGGTTACTTTACCAGACTGGTTATGCTTATAGTTTTGAAACTTGGCAAGGTAATAAACTTGCAGGGGGAATTTTAGGAATTGTTATTGGTGGTGCTTTTATTGGTGAATCAATGTTTTACAATATTCCTGAAGGTTCTAAGGTGGCTATGGTAAAACTAGTAGAAAGGCTGCGTCAAAAAAAATTTATACTGTTTGATGCACAAATGATGAATCCCCATCTAGCTAGATTTGGTGCTTATCCCGTCAGTAATCAAGAATATGAGAAATTACTCCAACAGGCTTTACAGCATCCCTATTCTCTAGAAGAATAAGGGTGTAGGGGTGTAGAGGAAACAATTACGAATTACGAATTACCTAGCGAATTTACGAACAGCGAATAAGCTACCCATTAATCCTACTACTGCACCGAATCCTAAGAGAATTAGAGGCAGCAATAAAGTTTGGTAGGCAGTGAGTTGTAAACCGTTGCTGATAAATTGGATAAAATCCGGTTGGTTACCTAGTAAGCGGTTGAGGAATTGTTGAGTTAGAGAAATGAAACTCCAAGAGATCGCACCACCAACCAAACCAAAGGAAATTCCTTGTAAAATAAATGGTAGGTAAATCCAAGCAGGAGTTGCTCCCAGCAGTTGCATAATTTCAATTTCC
Organism: uncultured Trichormus sp.; assembly: GCA_936914905.1. Lineage (GTDB taxonomy): Bacteria > Cyanobacteriota > Cyanobacteriia > Cyanobacteriales > Nostocaceae > Trichormus_B. The sequence continues at coordinate 4,751 of CAKZGI010000171.1, forward strand.
CGACGACGTGCCATGACAATCAAGCGAATAGTTGTCGTTGTCACTGCGATCGCAGTTGAAGTCAAAATAATGGTAATGCTTAAAGTAATCCAACTTAAACCCCTATGCAACTGAGCAATACGTTTTACCGCTTCATCTATATACCGTACCACATCCACACCTTGCAATTTAGCTAACCGCGTCGCTAAATTAGGCACAACTTGCGGATTCAAGGCTTTTACCTTCATCTCATCCACCAGAGGATTACCCCCTAGTTGTTGGTTAGCACCTTCAATATCAGTCAAACCCAGTTCTTTAACTAACTTTGTCCAAGCTTGTTCTTTAGTAATTACTTCAACAGAAGCTACTTCTGGCATATTTGCTACCAATGGTTCAATATTGACAGCTTGAATACCCGATTCAAGATAAACAGATAATTGCAACTGACTACCGAAGTGGTTGAGGAGTCTTTCTACTTGCCAAGAAGTTTGCAGACTTAATCCAAACAAAAATAATAACACCGTCACCGTACTGACAGCAGCCCAATTCATCCACCCTCCCCGCAACAACCCCAGGAAAGTTTCTTTCAGCAAGTAGTCTAATTTAGTCAGAAATTTCAACATTGAAAATTTAAAATAGTAATTGGTAATTGGTAATTGGGCATTAGGAAAATTACTTCCCTATTTCCCTCATCTTCCCCAGTCCTTAGTCCCCTACCAACTGACGTTAGAATTAAATTGAGTAAGACATTCACTATTAAGCCACGAGAATCATGCCCTCTGATATTGCTGTAGAAAAGAAAAAATTAAAAAATTCACCTTTGAAGCTTCATTATTTGGGCGATCGCGTCCTGCGTCAACCCGCAAGGCGCGTTACCAAAATAGATGATGAACTTCGCCAACTGGTGCGGGAAATGCTGCAAACTATGTACAGCAAGGATGGTATCGGTTTGGCTGCACCCCAAGTTGGAATTAATAAACAACTTATTGTCATCGATTGCGAACCAGACAAACGAGAAGCACCTGCACTGGTATTAATCAACCCCGTCATTAAACAGGTTAGCAGTGAGCTTTGTGTTGCTCAAGAAGGTTGTTTAAGCATCCCTAAAGTCTATTTGGATGTCAAACGCCCCCAAGTAGTAGAAATCGCCTATAAAGATGAATATGGTCGTCCTAAGACATTAAAAGCTGGCGACTTACTCGGAAGATGTATTTTACATGAAATGGATCACCTCAACGGTGTGGTATTTGTAGACCGTGTAGAAAATTCCTTGAGTTTGGCACAGGAGCTATATAAAAATGGCTTCTCGTATCAAGCAGTGAAACCAGTAGCATAGGTGATCTAGAGCGTGTATTTAACTCCAAAAAGCGGTTTATTCTTAGGCAGTTCTTGTGTAACAGCGATCGCTGCTGTCGGTTCAGTATTTGAACTCAGTTCTGGACAACCGGATTTAGGTGTCCAAACCACTGCCATTATCCTAGCCTTGAGCATTCCCCTCACCGTATTATTTTTTATTGTTGCAGTCAGGGATGCACGGGCTAACATGAAATAAGCATCAGGTACATAAAAAAGGTAAAAGGATGAAAGAAACGCGAAAAATTCAACCTTTTGCCTTTTATTTTTGGCTACAATTGGTAATTGCTACAATTGGTAATTGCTACATATAGCAGGGAACATGTGACAGTGTGAAAAGTCTTTTAGTATCTGGGTTTTATCATTACTTAATTGATGTCCTAACCGTCTTGTCCGTTGCTATAACTGGAAAATTTCCCCAAAATTTTGATAATTTCCCCATCATAGAGGATTGCGTTTTTTATTTTTTAGTGGTAGCTTGACCATGCAAGGGTTAAATAATTGAGTATTACTTTCAAATAACTTTTTCTTACAATATATTTTTTATAAAAGTACAGCGCCTGCCCAAAAAAGTCAATAACCCATGCAAAAAAATGACGCAGCGGGAAGAAAAAATCAAAAATGTTACCAACATATACTCATCTACTCCGACTTTCTCAAGGACATTTCAACTTACTTACAGCTTGTCCACGTAAATTCCAGCACACCTACCTAGAACAACTTACCACACCCACAGATCCCCAAAAGGAAGAATATCAGACTTTAGGTAGTCGATTTCACTTGCTCATGCAGCAGCAAGAAATGGGTTTACCAATTAATAGTTTTCTCCAAACAGATGCTCAACTGCAAAAATGGATGACATCTTTTGCTAAAGTTGCACCAGAAATATTAGCACCTAAAACTGATGAAGAAACTTTCCGTGAAAGTGAACACTATCGCACTTTGCAAATTCAAGATTACTTACTCACAGTTATCTATGATTTGTTAATTACAGATAACCAGAAAGCACAACTTCTGGATTGGAAAACCTATCCCCAACCCCCAAGGAAAGGCATTTTAGCAAAAAATTGGCAAACACGGCTTTATATGTATGTTCTGGCAGAAACTAGCAATTATTTACCAGAAAACATATCTATGATTTACTGGTTTGTCCAGGCTAAGGGTAAAACTAAAAGCATTCGATTTAGTTACAATATTCAACAACACCAACAAACAGAACAGGACTTAAATTATATACTTATTAATTTAAATAAATGGTTAGAAGGATATAAAAAAAATCAACCCTTCCCCCAAATACCGGCAGTTAAAAAATATTGTGAATCTTGTCAATATGCTTTTCGTTGTTACTCTCAATCAAGTAATTCGGCAGAAATAAATTCAAATTCATTACCCAATCTTGATAATATACCAGAAATTTCATTTCCATAAAATATCAAAATCAAAATAGGTCTTATTTTTAATTCTTAATTTTTAAATAATTTAATGCAGTGGGTTTTATCAGAAACAGAACAACCTCCTAAGTCGTTTATCGAAGCGGTGAAACAGTACACACCTCTATCAAGTGGAATTTTTGTTGCTCAATTACTTTGGCAACGGGGAATCAAAGATGTAGAAGAGCTAGCAACATTTGTTAATTTTCAAGCTTATAAACCAGCAAGCCTGTTTGAATTTGAGACAGAAATAAATTTAGCAACGCAACGCTTAAAAAACGCTGGTGAAGCTAATGAAAAAGTTGCTATTTGGGGAGATTTTGACGCTGATGGGATTACCTCTACTGCTGTTTTATGGGACGGTTTAGGACAATTTTTTATTCAACATCAACAGTTAATTTATTACATACCTAATCGTTTAACTGAATCTCACGGACTTAATTTAGCAGGAATTGACAACTTAGCTAAACAAGGTTGTAGATTAATTGTTACTTGTGACACAGGAAGTACAAATATAGATGAGATTATTTATGCACAACAATTAGGAATAGATGTCATCGTTACAGACCATCATACCTTACCCTCCGAACGTCCACCAGTTGTTGCAATTATCAACCCGCGTTATTTACCAAAAGAACATCCATTATTTCATCTTTCTGGTGTAGCAGTAGCTTATAAATTAGTGGAAGCACTATATAAAACTTTGCCAGATGTACCGGAAAATCCCTTAACTGATTTATTAGATTTAGTAGCGGTAGGTTTAATTGCCGATTTGGTACAATTGAGTGGTGATTGTCGCTATTTGGCACAGTTGGGGATTCAACAACTCCAAGGAGATTATAAAAAACCAGTTGCAGAACGCAGACGCCCAGGAGTAGGGAAATTATTAGAATTATGCCAAAAAAGTGGTGATCGCCCCACAGATATTTCTTTTGGTTTGGGACCACGTATTAACGCCGTTAGTCGTATACATGGTGACGCTAGATTTTGCGTAGAATTATTAACAAGTCAAGATATTAAACGTTGTCATCAACTCGCAGAAGAAACAGAATTAGCTAATACTCGTCGCAAGTCTTTACAAAAAGATGTCCAAAATCAAGTATTACAAAAACTCTCTCAATTAGATTTATCAACTACCAGCGTCATCGTTTTAGAAGATCCACAATGGTCTGTAGGTGTGTTAGGTTTAGTCGCTGGACAGGTAGCACAAGAAACAGGCCGTCCGACGATTTTATTAAGTACAGGAAGTGGAGAATCTGAACCAATTCTTGCACGAGGTTCTGCGCGTTCTATTAATTCTGTTGATTTATATCAATTAGTTAAAGAACAAGCACATTTATTACATCGTTTTGGTGGACATCCTTTTGCAGCAGGTTTGAGTTTGTTGGTTGAAAATATTCCCTTATTTACAGATGCAATTAATCAAAAATTACGGCAATCTTTACGAGGAATTGACCTTACACCCACAGTACAAGCAGATGTGGTAGTGACAGTTGCAGATTTGGGTAAAAACTTATTTTTAGAACTCAAAATCTTAGAACCTTGTGGAATGGGAAACCCAATTCCCAAACTATTAATTAAAAATTGTTGGTTTGAAAATTCTTGGCATCGTAATCAACAGGACTTACAGGGCAAAAAAATCCAGTACATTAAAACTGAGTTTGATATTCGGGATGATTCTAGTAAAAACTCTTTTCCTGGGATTTGGTGGGGACATTATAAAGAAGAATTGCCTATGGGTAGATGTGATTGTATTGCAGAAATAGACTACAACAGCTTTAAAAGAGGCTATGAAATTAGATTAATTGCTGTGCGTTCCTCTGTAGAATCAGAACTCAAAAATCAGAATTTAGCATTGATTTTAGATTGGCGAAATCAGGAATCCTCAGAACTAGATAAGAAAAACGAAATATTGCTTATTGAATCTTGTCCTAAGAGTTGGGATGATTTAAGGGCATGGTTAAGAAGGTCGATTTATAATCAACAACAACTAGCCTTAGCTTGGTCAAAAACCCAAAAACCAAAGCCCAAAGAAATTTGGCTGATGCTGGTGGGAATTGCTAAATACTTGCAGCGTACAAATGAACAAGTTAGCCGCGTGCAGCTTTTAAACAAATTGGGTATCAGCGACTTGAGTTTATATTTAGGATTTAAGGCTTTAAAATATATAGGTTTTACAGTTCACAGTCAAGACCATTATTTACAAATGACTTGGAATTCTGTGATTAGTAACGAAATTAAGACTGATAATGCGATTAATCAATTTTTAGTCGCAGTACAAGAAGAACAATTTCAACAAGAATATTTTACCACAGTTCCTATATCTATTATTCAAGCGATCGCTTGTAATCAGTAAGTGACCAAAAAAAAGGAATCTATCTAAAGATAAGTAAATACGGAGAGAAAAACTTGTATCTATTTTATAATAGAGAGTGCGGAATGTGGGTTAAGAACTATCATTTTGAATTTGCGGAATGTGGGTTAAGAACTATCATTTTGAATTTACTGTGAATGTAGTTTATTCATGCTGGTTATTGAAGTGTGGAATCTGGGATATTAAATCTTACTTGCATGATAAATTAAGCAGGCTGAAACAGGAAGTGAATGAATCCATTCCATCTGTAACTTCACGCTAACTAAACTGTGAATCCTAAAATGTTTGCTTTATGTTGGAGTCCGAAAGTCAGGGGAAATTATCATGAGAACATGGCTTTGGCTAATATTGTTAATGTTGGTTACAACAATAGCCTTGATGGGGATCACTAGTTTTTTCCGACATCCTGAAACTTTACCTATCGTTGAAACTACTCCTACACAACAGCCTCAACCACAACCTCAAAATAAAAATACTAATACTCTATTAGTTTCCTTTGATAGACCTTTGGCACACATTCAAAAGTTGAATTCTCAGCGATATACAACAAAAGAACGATCATATATCGGTAGGTATATCACAAATGAACTACAAAAATCCGGCTGGAAACCTAAAATCTAAAAATTTCCCACTGGAGTAAATATTTTTGCCCAAAAAGAGGGAACAGACAAAGGCGCTGGTGCAATTCTTATTGCTGCCCATTATGATACTGTTGATTTATCTCCCGGTGCAGACTACTAGGAAATGTCAAAGTCCAGTTTTTTGGATTGTTAAGCTGAAAATAAAGACCCTGAAAAATCATTTTTACAGCAATGCGACTTCTGATAAAATGCTTGATTAAATGCGTTCCCGGTTCCGCAAAAACATCATCATAATTTTGGCTATATCCAAAAGGACGAGAACAGTATTTACGATTATCTGGAACTGTTAGCATAAAAAAATTGGGTTCTTTATATTCATCAGGCACTCTAAATATTCCATATACATGATGTTCACCCTGCCAAGGTTTAACAACTACTTGGGTAGCTTGTATTTGGGAATTTTGTTTTTTTAACCTTAGTAAACTCACAAGACTGCAATTAGAATCATTGACAGGCCACAAAACAATAACAACTAGCAACGAAAACAGAAAAATTAAACCATAAATAATGGTACGGCGCATATCAAATTCCTATCTGATTTATGAAAATGGATTCAGATGCCCAAATTCTTCAACAACTTGGTGATCTATCTCCTGAGTGTTTGATGTTTAATTACAGCAGATTGTCAGTAAAGGAGGTACAAAATTTAAACACAAAGTCATACTCCAAGAGACTTTCAACCCTGTTCCCTGTTTCCTGTACCTTCTTCCCTGTTGTATGTTCACCTACTTATCGTAGTCAAAGACACCAAAACCAGCTACAATCCCCTAAGTTGAAGTGCAGTTTAAAGATGTTTACAGAAAAAAGCTGGAAGAATCTGAAGATAGTTGCAGGTGTACTGAGTACCATTGCAGTTACAAATTTTTTGGGGGCAAATACTTCCGCACAAGCGGCAGAGAAACTGGTTGTGCGCTATGGTGCTTTAGAAGAATCGGCTTCCCTTGCAGATTTAAAAAGAGCTGTGGAGACTGGAGAATTACCCGCTAGTTTAGGAACTTACACCAAAAGATTAACTGAACAACAACGCAACTTCCTGGTGCGCGGTTTAAAAATCAGAGTACCAGTTAATGTTGTCACCCTCAATCGCTTACTCAATACTCAACTTGGTAACACCATTCTCAATGATATCTCTAAAGCTTTAGTCCGCGAAGATAAAGCCGGAGTTCAAGCACTCAGAGGAGGTTTAATTTTAGGTGCTAATTCATCCCAAGGTCTATCTGTACTCAGTTTTATTGCTGCTTACCCCAGCCAAAACCTAGAAATTAACTTACCACAAGCTTTAACAGTGGCGAGGAGTTTAAATATGGCTTTTTGGCGGACTCAGCAGTTTATGCTGGCTATGACTCCCCGAATAGACCCTAGCAAACTAAAACTTGCTTATTCCCTAGACCCTACAGAACCGGGAAGCAGCCAGGTACAAATATTAAACGTAAATTTAAATGATGAAAAGCGCCAACGTAAAATCCCCCTCGACATTTACTGGTCAAATTCTGCCAATACCGAAAAACCAGTAATTGTCCTTTCTCATGGTTTTGGCTTAGTTCGCACAGATTTACGCTATTTAGCAGAACATCTCGCATCTCATGGTTATGTAGTCGCAGCCCCAGAACATCCTGGTAGTAATCTGAAAGCTAACAAAGGTATAAATTCTTTAAATCCCCAGGAATTTTCGGCCCGTCCCCAAGATATTAGTTTTGTGATTGATGAATTAGAAAAACTTAACAAAATCACTAATAATCCATTACAAGGAAAATTGGCCACTAATAAGGTCATGGTTGTTGGTTTTTCTTTTGGTGGTACTACAGCTTTAGCATTAGCCGGTGGTGAGTTCCAAATTGCCAATCTTAAACAAAGCTGTGAGCAAAAAGCAGCTGAATTAACCTTGGTAGAGGGTTTTTTATGTGTAGCTAAAAAATTACCAGAGAATACCTACCAATTCCGAGATGAGAGAATAAAACAAATAGTAGCTTTAAATCCTGCAACTTCTTTATTATTTGGCGACACCGGTTTAACAAAGGTAAAAGTACCGACTCTAGTTTTGACTGGTTCAGCTGATGACATCACTCCAGCTTTCAGCGAACAAATTATCAGTTTTGCAAAAATTCCCTCTCCTAAATGGTTGGTAGCTGCGGTTGGTGGTACTCATCTCAGTGTGGTAGATCCTAGCGTTACTTCTGATTCACAAGAAAAAACAAATCCATCCATTTCCAGTCGGGAAGTAGTGGGTAAGCAAGCGGCCGATGTTCGCAAATATGTCAAGGCTGTTACTTTAGCAATGGCAGCACAGTCAACTCCAGAAGCGAGTAAATATGCTGTTTTTCTGACCCCTGATTATGCTCAAATAGCTTCAACTCCTGTTTTCCCATTTCGTCTACTTACCGAAGTTCCACCCACTGCATTACGTTTGATGCCAGGGTGGATGAAAAATTGATTAAAAAATAAAAAGGCTTGGTTTCTCTTCCAAGCCCAGACTTCACTCAGGGTAAAATATACCTTACTTTATAAATTTTCAGCAATTTTCACATCCTCCTTAAGGATGAATCTACAACCTAGCAAGCCAGTATGAATGAGATTTATAATTTTGCATAAGAGGAATTTCCTTCAGTGCCTAAGAAATTTTGCTTTCTGAAAGCTAATATCATTTTTTATGTTGAAATTGATATTTTGAACTAAAAATCCCTTAATGCGTTTGCTTTGTGAGATCTTAACCGATTTTTTTGCAAAAAAGTATAAAAAAGGCTTGGTGTTTTGCTAAACCTTACATCACAGAAGTGAAAGACTCTGGCAAATTTTATAGTTAACTATCTTGGTAATTCATCCACCCTAATAAATATTGATCCTGGTATTGCTGACAATAACATTGATTTATCCAGGTTTTCGGTTTCTTCAGGAAACTCTAACTAACCTAAATTCGATGTAAATATAGCAAGCATTAAAAATAGATAAAAAGTGTACTTTATAAGCTAGTACACTATGGCGGAAATAAACCACCCATTCCAAATTCCTGACAGGCTTATGCTGTCTTTAATGTAAGGATTTAGGTCGAAGCTAGAGGGATGAAAGAAGGTGTCTGCAAAGCAGAGTTAACCATCCCTTTGATAGGTTGGTCAAAAA
>CAKZGI010000172.1 GCA_936914905.1 uncultured Trichormus sp.
AATTACTAATTCTTCTTTCATTAAGATGATGTTCTTGAAGCATAAGAATGTCTAGACCACCACCAATCAAACATTTCTATAGATCTTTCCTTAGCCTCCCTCCATACCTTTTACATAATGCTCCACCCAACCCTTGAACACTCCAAGAGAGGACCCTCATGTCAAACTATATTGGGTGTCTCTGATGCATTCCTCCTCACCCTTAAAGATTGACGTCGGTGCATGCTTGCAACTTCATTGGCTTTCACATTTCACTTGGCTGTCATTAATGCATTGTAGTTTATTGAAGAGAATTTATGACATCTGTGTTTCTCGCCGACATCTTTGGAGAGCTTCTTTTCGACTAAAAAATTGAAGGTTCCTTCTTTAGGGATGTTTAACACTCGACTATTGTCTCCTAAATCCTTTTGTACAAGCGAGGTTTGTGCACCATTCTCCGTCGCTACAACAGGGATTATCGCCCACATGTCCGAATTCGTACTCCCTTCATGTGTACCAGTTAATGGTAATGCATGATTTTCATTATTATGGCAAGGTTGTATGCCCTCTGCGGTAGAACTTCCCCCCATGTCCATGGCATTCTCTAGTTGTAGGACTTGGTACTTGTTTTGAGCAGGCTTCCATTGTTGTACTAAATTATTCTTCACTAGTTTAGGAGTTTTCTTTTTCCCCCGTACCTGTATCCAGCCATCATTTTCAGGCACATGGGTTTGTTGTTTGTAGCCCATTGTATAATACCTTTTGATGTCTAGGTATTTTGCCCTCCATTCCTGGCAGCAATATAGTGAGAGGAAGTATAACATCCTTTGCTCCCATAAATTTTATCGAGGGTATTCCTAATGGCATATCCACCTTCTCTACATATGAAGCCTTTACATCCAACACTGTCCCAATGAGGGATCCAATCTTCTGTAACATGTGATGATATTCTTTCCCTAATCCCAGAAATGATGTTATGAATTGAACAAATTGATCATCGGCGGTAGCCTCCGTCACATTAAAGCCATGATCTCAAGCTGAGAATACTACTCGTGACCCTCTTACATCCATAAGCTTCAGTTGCAATAATGCCATTACAGATTCCACCTCTGCAAATTCAACATGATAGAAGCCACGGCCAAGGATTTGTACATCCACGATCTTGCCAACACGGTCTTGCATAGCCCCATACATCATATCTCTCAAGTCCTTCCTATTCGGTTTACTACCTATTACCCTACAGAGTATAGAGAATACCTGGAGGCACTGAACTTCCTGAACTTCCTGTTCCTCTTGCGTCAGCGTGACGATGAGCTCATCGGAGAAGGATGGGACGCCTTCAGTGGAGGTCACGTATTGTGTTGATGGCCCGTGCGCAGGCTCCTTGCTGAGCCCTAATGCTCTTTCCCTCATGGCTTTTTTCTCAAACGCATGAGCAATAAGTCAATGTTTCACACTCTTAAGTACATGTGAGTAGAATATAGTTACGAAGGCCATTTTATACCATAGTTTCTTTCAGAATCATTTCCTAAGTAGTATAACATGTCTTCTATGTCCTTAAAATCAATGCATGTTGAATAATTTGGAACTCTCATTCAAAAGTTTTTTTTAATATGGGGCCAACAATTGCTGCTCTACAGTTATGATGTCAAGGCATCGACAATCGGATACGTAATGTTTATATTCATTAACATTCCCTATTTATTATTGAACTGAGTTCTAACTATGTTATCTTGCTCTTGTGATATATATAGTTTATTCCACCCGATACAAGGATCATTAATTATAACCACTTTTGCCAAACAAAGGAATATTTTCATATTGTTTATGGTTTGTCTCTTGTGGGTATTGATCGAACAACAGTGTCTGATAAAATGATAAGTAATGTTGATTGCTTATCGGTGTATAAAATAAAAAGGGTCAGAGACAAGGTAAAGATAAAACAAATTAGGCTAGAATTATATGACAAGTGTATGATGCTTCATCAGAAGGTGTTTCAAAAAGTGCCAGTAAACAATAACTGCTCAATAGCTTTTGCCTTTGAGAATTCCAAGACAACATTACAACCAAGCTTAAGCTCAAAATATAAACTGGCATGGGCAATAGCAGCAAAAGAGATTCCATAAAAAGATGTAGGAGAGTGGCTTTATTATAACTAAGAATGCAGAGGTTCTTTGCCATGAAAGAATTTGAAACTAGGGAAGACTCTATCCAAATCTTGTCATGAACAAGGAAACCTAGACATGTGAAATCGGTTTAAGGAGCTTTCATGATAAAGATGCAAACAATAGAAGACAATGAAATGGGGGAGAAGTTATTGAACACAATCCAATCACACATTAAAGATGCTATGAATGCATTGAGCACTTTACAATCATAGAGATTAGGAAGAAGTTGCAGGAAACAAGTGAAGAGTTAGAGAATGAGGAATAACTTGATTTTGAACGTAGGATAAAATTGCAGATAGAGATTCGCGTGGCATATTGGAATGTTTAGGTGTAAAACATTGTGCTACTAATAAAGTATCACAGCTATAGGTTTGAACACTTACACCCTCTACAAGTTTCTTGTTGTACTCATTTAACCTTCTTTGACTAAGTTGTAATTTGAATCATTGTTAGGGTTTTCTTCTTTGCCAACTTTAGTATGTTTATTGTTTTAGACTTGGATAGTGGAACAAGAAAAGAAGCTCCCACACTTAACAACGCAACAAAAGTTTGTTTCAGGCATGTTAGCCAAACTACAAGCTACAAATCAAATTTCAATCTATCCTTTGCCAACTCCAGTACTTCCAACATTTTCAACATTCAGTTGGAGATCAGGCTACATTGCATCTGGCGTGACATTGGAAGAGAATGTTGCATTAGTGGTGCATCTTTCTGCTTGCAACCATTCTTATCATACAATATATTTCGCTGTGTTATGTCACGAATTGTCATTTCGTGTTAGAGATTGTGGCACTATCCTACATGAGGGCATAATTCAAACCTTTACCGAAAGAATTATTGGTAATTCAATCCTCTAAACGTCTAACAAAGTAGGTCTTCAAATACTCAAAAGTGCGAAGTTGGACACTTATATGGGGATGTGTTTGTTGAAAATGGATGTACAATACTACCCAAAAAACACCATTAATTAGTTAGGATATTTTTCTAACATGTCAGCCTCACAATTCACTATTGTTTAAGGATAGCTATAATAACAATTAGCTATTTTGTGGAGGCTGGCTATTTTAATAACAAAAAATATTAAACAGCTAACACGTAACATAGTACAAAAGTAATGGGTAAAGTTAAACATCTTAATTAAAATGGAAATCCTAAACCAAATTAGCTAGAAATGTGAACTATTAAATCTAGGTAGTTAGCTACCAAAGTGAAATGTTAAGTTAACTAGCTAATGGCTATTTCAACGTTCAATTAAAAAATATCAAGAGATTATCTTGCAAGTTAGCGAGTATATCTAGTAAATTCAGTAGTAATTAAAATTAGCAATGTCAAAAATTAATTGATGGTTTACGTTAATTAAATGTTAGCTAAATGAATAATAAGCTAGTAATTATAGTTAGTGAGAATATCTAGCAAATCCAACAATCAACAATAATATCTAGCATCATATAAAATAGCACATATTAGCGAGCATAAGCAATTAGCAACCAAATTAGTTAGTATATCTAGTAAATCCAAGAATCAACAAAAACTATCTAGTAGTATATAAAATAGCACCTATTAATGAGCATAAGAATGTAGGTACCAAATTAGGTATTATGTATAATAGCAATTAACTCAAATATCAACTTACATGAATATTAGCTATCTTAATAATTGGTAGCTAATGAATCATCACATTCAATAAATATTTTAATTTTAAAAAACACTGATCAAGTATAAATTTAATAAACATATAAAATAGCATCTATTAGCGAACATAATAAACTAGCTACCAAAGGAATGAGCACAATATATCTAAGAATTATCTTACATAAACTAATAATTAGCAAATAATCAAGTATCACTTGTATTACATAGCATAATCTAAATCAAATTTAGGATATGCATTAGGAATAACATATGTAACAACTATATTAAGACAACTAAATTAAAAAAAGATAAACTCTACATTTTACATAAAAATCTTAACAAAATACCTCTAGGAAGTGGGTAGGATGTTCCTCATAATTACTTCTCCCAATCCTTTTTTTTACACACATCCTTTTTATTTGGTGAAACTCTACTCTCATTTCTCCAAAAGAGATATATTATCCCCTTCACCTCCTCTATGATTATTGCTGTCGGTGTAGCTCTTCTGGCCATCTTTTAAAAACTACTCTCATTATTCACAAAATTTAAGCGGCTGAGCATAATAATGTTTACTTGATTATGGGAGCCAACCATTTAGCTATTTGACATTATCATTAAGCTTGATCTCCTTAACACTATATCATCAGTGGACTTACTCATGCCTTGAAAGGTTCATCTTAAGTTGTATCACTCGATGGATCACTCGTTGGATTGTTGGATCACTCGTTCGATTTGTGGTATGAAATGACCGAATAGATGGAGATTTGAGAAATCCATCCAACACCCTAGTCTTGTACTGATGACTCATATGGATTGTGATATCACGACCAAGGCTCGTAGATGGAAACGGAACACAAGATAATAACAAGAAAAGAACAAGAA
>CAKZGI010000173.1 GCA_936914905.1 uncultured Trichormus sp.
AATAAGATCATTATCACTTAAACCATAATAAGATCATTATCACTTAAACCATAATCTGAGCGAGATTTAACAATTGGGGGAATGTAGGGTTTAGGGTAAGCAACACCAATATTAGGTAAAAGAATGAGTTTTTCTGAGTAATGCTCTTGGGGATTTTCCCCTTCTATTAACTCACTGGATAAAAAATAATCAAGACTTGGTAAACCAGTAGTTACTGGATGTGCCCAAGCAAAACATTGTATTGGTGCAAGTCGCAAACCTGCCATTTGCATAGTTGGCGGATCTATACCAATTTCGGGATAAACTAAAATATGTAGTTTATCAGCAAGTATTTGCTTGCAAACTGCGCGTAAGTTATCAGGAATTTGATAGAAAAAGTCGCTATAGTCTTTAAATTGTTAAGTAATTGGACCTGGCTGATTACCTGTATAGTAACAGTAGATTTCAAAGTTTTTATGATCACAGTAGCGCAGCCAACGAGTTAACCAAAGTGTACCAGTATAAGAATGTAGATAATGAGAAGCATAACCAATACGAATTCTTTCTTGTTGCTGAGGTTTTGGCATAGATAAAGGTACAACCCATTTTGGAAAGTTAGCTCCCATGATTTCATGAACTAACTGGCCATATTGGCGTTGTAGATCTACATCATTTTTTGCTTGATAGGAAAGATAAAAATTAGTTAATCTACCTATACCAGCTAAAGCATTGCCTTGTTCTTCAGGACTTTTTAAAGATGTTTGTTGAATTAACTTTTGTAATCCTTCTGTGTAACGATAGCGATAAAATGTTGTTTCTTCTTGATCATCATAGATGGTAGGAACTGTTAAATATTTAAGTTTTTGAAAAGTGTAATCATCTGGTAAGAGTTGACAAGCATTTTCCGCACTGATAATTGCTTCCTGATTGCGCCCACTAATCCGCAAGTCTATAATTAAGGGAAAATTTAGCCTTGGGTCACTTGGCTGCATTTGAATTCCTTCTTTGAGGGTGCTAAAACATTTATCTGACAAGTTTAAATTTCTATAACATTGGCTTAACCACCAATAAGTCTCAGGATTTCCTGAGTTAATTTGTATATGTTTTGTGTATTGTTCACTAGCTATTTGCCATTTGCGTTCTTCAAAGAATCTATTACACAAATCCAAAATTACCTGACTTAGTGGGATATTAATGAAATTTTTGATATCATAAGCTGGAATTTCCTTTACTTGAAATAGTGCTAATGTTTGGAGATTTGGATGTGGTAGAATAATTATGATATGAATAAAATCTTTTAAATTCTCTCTTTCAAGTTCACTTGTATCTTCTAGTAGAGAAATTTCGCATTCAGCAGTTATATCAAAATTTCCTGCTAGGAGTAAATTAATAGCCACGGCAGATAATAATAAATTGGCTTATTGGACATCAATACGATTGGTATCTATGAGCAATGTTATCTGGTTATCAGGATGAGTTACTACCCCTTTAATGGCCTATTCTAATTCTGTAATCAGTAGATCTTCTAATTGTGGCCAATCAGGGAAAATTAGAATATTAATATTCCCTGGAGTTATAGGGAGTTATAGCTAGTGATTCGAATATATATTGTTTTGTTCTGTATGGTTAATAAATTTGGTTGCTTCCACTTTTGAAATTGTTTGTGTTGTTATTTTAAATAAGGTTAGTTGCTTGTAATGAAGAATTTATGGTTAACCCGCTCACTACAAACTTTAATTTTGTAATTTTTGTTTAAATCGCAGTAGATACTTGATTAGTCAATGTATGTAATTCATAAGATTTTAGATTTACAAATTCGGCCTGTGTTAAAGCTTGTTTATCTTCATGAGGTAAGGTAATTCTAGCATGAATACGAGGCAATAAAGCTTTCCATTGAATTGGAGATAAATTTCCTAACGGAACAAGTTCTAAATCTTCACTAATGTCTAAATCTTCTTCCAACAGTAAATTCATAGTAACACTAGATAAAAACATTGCTGCCTCTTCCGCATAAATGCTACTTATGCTAATTAGTAGGGTGGTATTGGAACTCTCAGGATGACTAGCTAATGCTTTGATAATTTCTGCCAACTCCAAACTTAAATGATCTTCTGGTTGTGACCAATCAGGGAATATGATTAAATTAGTTTCCTTGATATTTAAAGATAATAAAGTTACATCAATTAAAACCTTGCTAACAGTTTCAGCCATATTTTTCCAAGAGAACTTTTTAGCCTGTGCTAGACCTGCGGTAATTAATGACTGACGAACACTAGGTTTTTGTATTTCACAAAGAGCATTAGCCATTGCTTCCACATCACTATCATTTACATAAATAGCTGCTTCTCCTGTAACTTCTGGTATTGAAGCATTAGGACAAGTAATTACAGGACAACCACAAGCCATCGCTTCTAATAAAGGCATTCCAAAGCCTTCGTACTTAGAAGGATAAACTAGTGCTACTGCACCAGAGTAAGCTATGGCTAGTTCTTTATCACTAAGTTGTAAAAGATGTACAGCACTACCTGATGTATATGCTCTTAATTCTGGTACTAACACTCCGCCAATACCAGTACAAATAATATCAAATCCGTAACTGCTAGCTATTTGTGAGAAAGCTTGGAAGAACAAAATACCATTCTTGTAACCGGTTCCAGTACCAACTAATAGAAAGTAGGGTTTATTAATTCCATATTTATATTGAAAACCTTTAACTTCATCTTCAGAAGCTAGAGAAAATAGAGAATCTATGCCACAATGAGCCACCGTAATCGATTCTAAGGGTATATCAGAGAAACATTTACTTAAGTCTTTAGCTGTATTTTCAGAAATAGAAATATAAGAAGAGGCGTGTTTAATTCCGTTGTGTTTTTCACGCCACATGGGTTCATTTAATTTTCCCCCTAATACTTCGGGAATCATGTCATAAGCCATAAATACCGAAGGGGTGTCAATAGGGGTAGTGTAGTAGGTAGAAATAAATAATTCGGCTTTTTCTTCATTACAGATTTGTTGAAGCATCTGTTTATCAGCTTCGGTATTGTTATAGTCGTAGAGGGGAACAGTGCGATAACGAATACCATTAATTCTGGGTGCAGTATTAGCTCTATCTAATACTAATATATGATTAGCAAAGTCGGTGTTTGCCCATTGTGCTAGCAGACTTCGCCAAACTCTAGCAATTCCTGTTTGAT
This sequence comes from uncultured Trichormus sp., assembly GCA_936914905.1. GTDB lineage: Bacteria > Cyanobacteriota > Cyanobacteriia > Cyanobacteriales > Nostocaceae > Trichormus_B. The sequence goes on from CAKZGI010000173.1 coordinate 3,174, forward strand.
AGAGTTGGAAAAATACAGCATCCACAATAATCATCGGTGTCTGTTGTTGAATATGCGCTAGTTTGCGTTGTACTTCATTTGGTTGTAAAAAGCGCCAATGAGTGCTAATAATTTCTCTTTGTGCTATTGGTACTACACCGCGAGATCCTACAATATCTACCCTTATTTCGTCTCTTACCCAACCAAAGTAATCTCGTAATAGTGCGGGCAATTTACTGTTTGATTGTAAATCTTGCCACTGAGATACAGCATTACTATAGCCATAGTACTGCTCTTTAAATTTCAATTGCTCTGGTGTTACATAGGCAAAGTTTTGAAACAATAAACCCTTCTTTTCAGTTTCATCATGCAAGAAGTAATTTATATTTGTAATATTTCTATGTCCACCATTTGACAATGGTTCTACTAATATAGGAGGCTCATGTACTGCCCAAAAAGCACCTGGTTTAAATCTCCAAGTCCTTAACCATTCTTGCTGAGGATTTTGTGCATAACAGTTGCGGGTACTAATAACAAGTTTTTCTCCAACAAAATACCAGCACCAATAAAAATTAGCAGTTTTTTCAGGGCTATTAATTAATATTTCTCTAGGTATACAAATCTGGTCTGATGTCCATAGTTCATCTACATCAGCCTGCCATAATAAACATTCCTTCTGAATATTCGCCAGTGGTGGATTTACCATTTCTTTTTTACCATCCCAAAACACCCCTTCCGGTTTACGGTAAATTGTCATGTTATCTGGATATAGTCGTTCTAATGCATCTAAGTATTCCGTCGTACCGTCCTAGCTAAGACCATTCTTATGAATTTCATGATTAACTTTTTCTCCCAGTTGCACACTCCAACTAGTATCATGATTTAAGTCAGCTACACCTTCAATAATATGCCAATGCCATTTAAAAGGGATTTGTTTGAATATTTCAATATCGTATTGAATAAATGGTTGCCCATTTAGAACAATGGTAAAGAAATTGATTGGTGCAATAGGAAATGCAATATAATTTTCATAAGGAGAATTGGAATCGCATAATTCTTTTCCAAGCTCTCCTTCTCTAGTTATACGATGACATTCATAATTATTTTCTGAGCAAAATGAATCTAGCTTAATTGCCGCGATAATCTCTATTTTGACAATAGGAATCAGTTGACCTGAGCCTTGTGGATCTAACATTTGCGGTCTACCAATACTGTTCAATGCCGAAAAATTCTCTGGAAATTCATTAAATTCCATTAGCTTATTTTCGTAATGAATTACATGTTGTAAACAATTAACATTATTAATTTTGAGACTAGGTATTCTATGTTACAATTTTTTAAACGTACTTGATGTTGGTTTAAAAGAATAAACTTTCCCAGAAGAACCCACCAACTTACTTAAAAGTATCGAATAATCACCTATATTAGCACCAATATCAAAAACTAGCATTCCTTCTTTAACAAGTTTGGTAAGGATAGTGGATTAAATAACCTGTAACTCTGGTTGATGGGTGTAATTC
>CAKZGI010000174.1 GCA_936914905.1 uncultured Trichormus sp.
AATCCCTTTACTATGAGCTTAGTCAGTAATGCTTGAATTTGATCAATTGGGTCAATTATCCCCCAATTGATGCATGCAATGTAATGATTGTCCAAGCAAGCTTTGCTCTAGGTTGTTCGTTCATTAGTCCCGGGCAAAGGAAATTCCTTAGAAACCTCTATACTTGAGCAATACATGACTTTGAAAAGGTCCAACATGAAGTGATCTACCATATGGTTGATAGAAGTACCTAATTGGCAATAACTACTCTTCGTACCAAGGATAACTTAGCAAAGCCCCAAAACCATAGTTTCTTCCTAATTAACAACAATAAGGGTAAGATTTGTAGTTCTAATGCTAAGTCAATCCTTACTTGACATCCAAGATACATGATTGCCTTCCCACGAGGTACCCATTGAATTTGATCATGCGGATACTAGATGGAGGCAAGGAGGGTCTGATCCAAAAGACTATAGATTTATGCTAATTTATTAGTGTCCCTAAGCCCTTATAGAAATTTCCCAAACGTTTTTTTAACTCTAGCTAAGTTACCCACATCCCCTTGCATATAATGTTGTGTCATCTGAAAGTTCAATATCAGTCAACATCAAGAACAGAAATGGCGCTAAGGGACAATCTTGCCTAATGGATCTCGATATTTTGAACCTTGGACCTTGATCACCGCTAATTGTGATAAAATAACTTTGCTAAAAGCATTGTTATACTCCTCTGATCCATGTATTTGGAAATTCTAGTCTGTCCAAAGTACCCTCCAAGAAGGCCCAAGCTACCCTATCAAGTAGTAGATTCGCTAAATCTTGCTGTGTTTTGGTGGCATATGAAGAGGTTTTTCAAAATGTAAATATATTATCGGGAATATTTCTTTCTTTTATAAATCCTATTTGTGAGGTATGAATCAACCTTGACAAAAAAATTTGGATCCTCATACTTAATCCTTTTGCATAAATTTTATATATCGTGTTTAGCAATGTAATGGGTCTCCATTTTTCCATATCCACCGTTTGATTCCCTCCTTTGGGAATCATATATATAAGTCCTGCTGCCATAGCCTGTGGCATGACTCCTGATTCTAATATTTCATTACATACTCCTTGTAATCTTGCTCCAATAACATCCCAATAAACTTGGAAAAATACAACTGGAAATCCATCTTCTCCTGGACAAGAAGTTTTAGACATGCTTTCCACCACTATTCTTAGCTCTGTAACTGTAAATGGCATTACCAGTTCTGCATTCATAATATCAGTCACCCTACATGTTACATGCCTCCATATTTCTTGTCTAGCACCCATGATTTCACTAGTGATAGGTTCTGCAGTCAGTAGCTTTGAATAGTATGCTGTTGCAACTCGTTTTATATCAATATCATCCGTAACTATATCCCCATTTCCATCTCGCAAGGCATGTATCGATGATCTTGTAAACCTTGGTTGCATAACATTGAAAAACGTTTTTGTTACTCTATCTCCAACATTAATCCATTCAGCATTCCTCTTGATATATGTAAATTCCGCCCTAACCGATTCAATTTCTTTAACCTCATTCCTGGCTTTTTGTAATAGATTTTCTGTCCATGTGCATTCTGGATATCTTTCCTGTAGTCTTTGCAATGATACGATACTTGAACGGAGTGCTTTCTCCTTTTCTAAATATTGAGCATACTTACTTGACGCATGCCTAGTGAATACCTCTTTGGTGAGATCTAATAGTGACATAAAACCTTCAGCTTTCATTTCTAACAAATGTTCAGGCAGATTCCAGATACCTTCCACTTGTTCTTTCATATTTCCATCCCGAATTATCATATCCGTCATTCTCAAGGTATAATCCTTTATCTTCTGCTTATTTTCTATCCATAAGATAATAGGAGCATGATCTGAAAAGGTCGTGCCAGCTAGAATGCCGATTTTCCCACCTTTTTGCACCAAATAGTTGGATACATAAAATCTGTCCAGTCGTGACAGATTACTTCCATCCCTTCTCCTATCTGATCGTGAGAAGGATAATGATTCCGGCATTCTCATAAATGAATTTTCTGTCCAAGCATCCATTACTTGTAAATGAAGACAAAATCTCTCCCAACATGCAAGTTCTTGTCTACGTACTGTGACCCTGCTGCCACCAATTCTATCTCTCACTCTTTCAATCATATTAAAATCTCCTCCAATGCACCAATGCAGACTAGATGGACATAGTGCAGTAAGTTCAGTCCAAAACGCTATTCTGCCTGCTACATTATTTGGGGCATATGCAACATTGTCATTAATTTCTTTGATCACAATGTACTGAGCTCTACCAGGAATTAACGTCTCATAATGGACGATACTTGTTTTCCATTTCTCATCAATAGCCAAACACACTCCAGCTTGATTGCAATTATCCCCAATCCCTGGTGACCAAAAGGATAACCAATTTCCTGGTAAGATAGATCCATATGAATCAATCCTCCTCTTGCTTAAGTGGTGTTCTTGAATAAATAAAATGTCAATCGGGCCACCTACTAATGTGTTTTGTAGCTCTAGCCTCAATCTTCCCCTTATCCGCTTACAACGAGAACCTCCTAGGCCTTGTACATTCCAAGACACTAATCTCATAATTCCATATTTTGCACATCTTCTCTACCACTTTTAGTGGTACTTGTTTTTCTGCTTTTATTTACTATACCAGTGCTCTGATCTAAATCAGCCTCTAGAGCTTCTTGTCTTATGAACCACCAAACTAAATGAGCCATGGCTTTTGACTGGTCCGTCAATAGATTGTGATTGTGAACAAATTTATATCCGACTTCCTCCTCCATCCTTGTCTTTACCATAATCACAACATGATGAATTTTGTCTCTGTCTACCTTGCACTTAACTTCCACATCATTCCAATGCATTTCCAACATCTTTTGAATTTCTATACTCATAGTATGCCTAGCAAAGAACATCCCTTGCTGTTTTAGCACATCCGTTGATGTTTCCTTATCCCATTCCTGTTCATAGGCCCCACCAAGCATAAATGAAAACCCTCCTCTAAACTCATCAGAGCTTGCAGCTTTAAACCACACATGTACTCTTACCAAAGATGGCTCATGTGGGGTGCTTACGTTTAGGTGTTTGGTGAATGTATATGGAAATTTAACCTTTCCAAATTGTTCTACCACTGCAGCATTTACATCTAGTTGTGTTATCGGTATTGTCATGATATTAGGCTGAGCCATAGCTCTATCCCCTTTACCATCCTTTCCTCGAGCCTTAAATGTTCGTTTTTTCCTCTGAATTTGTCTAGAAGCATTGAAAACTGTTACTTCCGGCGGTGCAAATGATGTTGCCTTCGATACTTTATCTATTCCATTCCATTGTATGCATGTCTCTTTTCCTTTCTCTTGCATAGTGAATAACGTTTCTTTCAGCATTGCTCTACTAATGTCTTCCACAATCAATGGCCTGTCTTGTTTCTTTACCACCAATTGTTGTGCATCCTCCACAGTTTTAACCCCATCAAGTCCTGCATCCTCACAGGTCTTACCCTTGCCACATGAGGCTGGTATATGGATCCCCTGCTCTTGTGAGCCCTCATCTCCTCGTGGGTCACCGTAGCCCTTTATGCTTGTCATATGATTTCCAGCTTCATGCGACAACATTCCTACATTTGCTGCTGATGCATCTTGCAGCCCAGTAAACCTATTTGTGAGTGTTAATGACTCGTCGCCACTCATTGCATTCATATAGCTTGTCCCCATTTTCAATTTACCCTTACCCTTCTGGGATATCCATTGTTCCCCTTCAATTTGTGGAGCCTTCCCTTTCTTCTCGGGAAAATTTACTTGTTGTTTAATTTCCACATTTTGTACACTCTTCCTTTTAGGGCATTCTTGAATAAAATGTCCTAATTGCCTACAATAGAAACATTGATTGGGTAATCCCCCGAAAACCACTCTTTGTTCAACTATACCTCCATCCGTTCGAGGGAGAATAATTACTGAAGGGAGGTTTTGCAATGAAGCTACCATTAACCTCAATGATGGAAGCCCATCTTTATTGCCATTCACATTCGACTTAACCTCCATTTTATGAAGCACACTTCCAAGCTGGCCACCAATTTCCTCTAAGAAGGGAACATATTCCTTTCTCATTCCCGGAAATACGACTGTAGTGGTATACATGTTGCCAAAAGTTTTGGCTCCTTCTTTGGGTGAAAAGCCTTGAGTCCAATTCATGCAAAATGCCATAGACCCTAGTCTCAATTCTATGGGGCTGTTCTTCACAGCCATTTCCACTGCACTTGCATCACTAAATTCAATGTGATAAAACCCCATCCCCAATAGTTGCACATGTTTAACTGTTGATTGCATTTTGGACTGTATCAGATCTCGAAGAAGCCCTCTATTGGGCCTTGATCCCACAATCCTGCATATGATGGAATATGTGCAGAGCCGTTGAACTTCAAGATGGAATAGAGCACTTACCTCTTTGCTGAACTTGATGGCGACAGGTGGCCCCTCAAAGGAAATCAAGGGTGCTTCATGAGAGTCCCTCGGGCGTACTGAGGCGTCTCCTTGCTCCATCGTTCTCCTGTTGTATGTATGTATATATGTTTGTTTGTTTGTATGAATGTCAATATGTATCGAAGTACACTTGTGTGGATTTATGTGTGTATATGACGTATGTATAGTGTGTGTATGTGTATGTATGTTT
>CAKZGI010000175.1 GCA_936914905.1 uncultured Trichormus sp.
TTTGTGTGTAGGCTATAGGGGTAACGCAGAGACGTATCCATTATGGTACCACGACATGACGGTTACTATAGTTTTACGAAGTATTACTGCGTATGGCCTAAATAACAATGTGAGTGTCCCACATGCAAGTACACCAAATAGCCCACTTGTATAAATAGGCGATCACCCCTTCATTTTAGAATAGTGTTCTTACATACTTTCCTTAACTTTTGTCTATTATGTACTTACCTTGTAATTATATGTTAAACTATTAGTATCACATTTCAAAACACATGTTGAGCCTAATTCCTAATTAGTTATTGTCAAAGTTATTTAAACACACTACGTAGAAAACACCTTCGTAATAGTAGATGTATTATGTAGAGAACTTTCGTACTATCGATAGACACACACTATGTATCAACATATATAACTATTACATATCACATTCCTATGAAACCACATTCAAAAGGCTTGCTCATCCAATTAAGTGGAGCTAAAGTATTCACTAAGCTAAAAGGCGGGTGCATATCATCAAATTCGAATTTGTGAAAGTGATGAAAATAAGGGTTTCAAAGGAAGAGACGGAATATATGAATAGATGGTGACATGATTTGGATTGTTTAATGCTCCTCACGCCTTTATGAGAGTCATGAATCAAATTTAAAGACTATTCATGGACAAGAATGTCGTGGTATACTTTAATCATATACTTATTTATAGCATTAATCCATAAGAGCTCCTCAAACACTAGCCTTTTTTCATTTTATGGCAAGGTAAACCATGTTGGCCCTAAAAACCGCCAGTATGATTATATCCAACTTGGCACTAGTAATTGTATACCAAAAAATATTGATTTACAGATGTGCGATGGATTCTGATTAGCACCACAACCATGTGATTCATCTAGAAGACACAGCATGTTCATGCGGTTGAGGGAACAAGCGAAACTCTTGTTGAAACGATAAGAAAATAGCAAGTTTTGCCAGCCGACACAGAATAGCTGCGAAAAAGAGGAAAACCCCATCTTTTACCAGGCAAGAAAGATCGTCAGATTTCAGTTGGGGAGGGAGACACAGAGTAGCTGCGAAGAAGAGGAAAACCCCATCTTTTACCAGGAAAGGAAGATCGTCAAATTCTGAAACAGAGCGACTTTTTGCCAGACAGACTCGTCGTTTTGCCAAAAGTCGCGCTGTTCGAGAATGTTGTTTTGAGCTACCTCTTGTGTATGGTTGCGTATAAAATTGTCATTCAGGGACAAATCAGCTCATATATCATGAAGAAATCAACATTCTAGAAAAGCTCGATTTTTCAGATATTTGCATCCATGACTCACCTAGATCCCACGCTAAAAATCTTCTCGGGGGACAAATGTGTCTGTGACCACCAGACGACTATGGGGGAGCAAAAAGCCATTTGGGAGGCAAAAAATTCCAAAGTGGTTGGCCACCAACCATAGTGTGGAATGAGGAGTCTTCTCAGTCCTCTCAAAAAGTATATACAAAACCAACATTGCTATGTTACAAGAGCATATACACTTCCATGTCTCCCATGGTTATCCAAACAATCTGTTCTGAACCGGATAAGATGTTTATGCTTTTTTCCATTCATGAGCACCATCACATACCTTAACTTCATTAGTCTGCCACTTGCCAAGATATTAGACATCAAGATGAATGACGCATGATCCATCTCATCTAAATTTTGTACACGTTCAAAGGTTTCTGACCCAACCTCTACATCACCCCATTACTGCACGACCAAGGAGATCTATCATGCAGCTATAGTGTTTAACATTTGGATTGATGCTGAATTCTCCACTTATTCTCTTGAAATAATCTTGTCCCCGACTGACAAGACCTACATGACTACAAGCATTGATAACACACAAGAATGTGATATCATCGGATTGTAGACCTTCTTGACTCATGGTTTCCAAAGAACGAAAAATAATATCACTTTTTCCATAGCGAGCATAACATGTCAATATTGTATTCCAAGTGACTAGACCTCTCAACTCCATTCGATTAAAAATGTCATGTGCATACCTCATGCATCCACATTTCCCATACATATCAATAATAGCTGCTTCTAGATACTCCCGAGATTCCATGAGCTCAGTAGCAACTGAAGTTTGAGCATGAATTCTTTTCCCATCTTCCAACATTGATGCATTCCCACATGCCCTCAAAATGGTCATAAAGATTGTGCTATCTGGAAGTATACCTTGTTGCTGCATTTGCATATAATTTACAAGAGCGAGTCCACATTCTCCATGATCTGCATAGACCACAAGCAATAGATTCCACGTGGCTACATCTATGTACACACCCTCCATCTGCATTTTCTGAAAGCATAAGAGTACTTCATTGCAAAGTCCAGCGTCTACATAACACGCCAGGAGTGTACTCCACGAAATTACATCTTGAACAAACATGTCATTGAATGTTTTTACTGCTTCATTACATTGACCACATTTGGAGTACATGAGTATCAAACTATTACTTACAACAAGTTCTCTTTCATACCCTTGTTTCACAATGTCAGCATGTATTTGTTGGCCACGAAATAGCTCCCCTGCCATACTACAGGCCTTCATAATGCAAGAAAATGTTACAGAATTCGGAGAAACATGATTATGTTGCATGATATAAAAACAATTCAGAGCTTGAATGGCATAACCATGCTCTGTATAGCCAGAAATCATTGTAGTCCATGATATGACATCTTGTTGATGCATCTCATTGATTATATACTTAGCTTCCATAAATGAACCACATCTGGCATACATATCAAGCAGAGGGTTTCCAAGCATGTTTTCAAAATGGAAACCCACTTTTGTAATTTCAGTGTGGAATCCCCGACCCTTATCTATTTCCCCCACACTTCCACAAGTTTTTAAGATGCAAACAAAAGTGATGGCATTTGGTGAAAAACCCTCTACATGCATCTTATCTAGACACATAAGAATTTCTCCTAAGTTTCCATCTTCACCGTATCCAGCAATAAGTGTGGTCCATGAGATAATATCTTGAAATGGGATCTGATTAAAAATTTCTCTAGATTCCAAAAGAAGACCATATGTAGCATACATATCCATCAATGTGTTGTTGATGATAGGATCATTATCGAAACCTTTCTTCACAGTTTCCCTATGTATATTTTTTCCCATGTCCTCAATAACACAATGTTTTAAGGTGCAAGCGAACGTGACAGCATTGGGTGCTATACATTCAGTTTGCATTGCTTCTAAATGATTTAGTCCCAGTTCATCAAAGTCATATTCGGCAGATGTTGTAATTAGAAGGTTCCACGAGACTACATCCCGAATTGGTGATGCATCAAACATTATATATGCTTCTTCTAGTTCACCACATTGTACATACATGTCCATTAAGGCATTGATAGTTACTGGCATCGAATCCAGCCCCGTCTTAACCAGCTGATTATGTATTTCTCGACCCTTATCAGTGGAACCTAAGCATCCACATGCTTTCAAGCTGAAAAGAATTGTTACTGGATCAAATTGCACACATTCTAGTTCTGTCCGTCCCAAAGAGTTAAGGACATTCACGTTCAAACCTTCATCACTATATGCAGCAATAAGTGCAGACCAAGATAGTGAACTTTGAATAGACGATCTATTGAAAATTTCAAGTGCATCTGTAATCAAGCCTAACTTGACATACATATCCACCAAATTGTTATGAATGAGTACATCCTCTTCTAATCCTCTAGCAACTATAACGCTATGTATTTCTTGGCCCTTAACAACTGTCCTAGAATTTCCACACGCTCTCATGAAATACACCAATGTAACCATATCTGGACATATTCTTTTCAATTTCATATCCTCAAATAGTACCAATATTTCCTCATCAAAACCAACCTCAGCATATGCTGTGAGTAGTCCAGTCCATGAGACCACGTCATGGACAGGAACACTATCAAAGACAAACTTCACCTCATTGAGTGCCATACATTCTGCATACATATCAATCAATGCACTGATCACTAATGCATCTCTTTCAAACCCCTGAAGTATTATGAGAGTGTGAACTTCTCGACCTTTGTTCAAAGATCTCATATTACCACAACCTTTTAGCATCAAGACAAAACTAATTGAATCAGGAGATAAACTTTCAAGTTGCATTTGCTTCAAACAAAGAAACATTTGCTTCACATCTTCTCCTTCAGACAAACTTGATATGATGGAGTTCCACGAAATTACATTTCGCACCGGTAAGCTATCAACAACGTTTTCGGCTTCTATATGTGAATCACATTTGGCATACACATCCACTAAGATGTTCCCAATAAAGGACTCGTTTTCAAATCCTCTCTTTACAATCTCTGAATGAAGATGTCTACAATCATCCTCACTAGCTATTGTGCCACAGCTCTTTAGGCTGAGAACATAAGTGATAGGATCTAGAGAGATTTTCATCATTTGCATCTGGTGTATACAGTCTAATATTTCATCATGGTACCCTTGTCCGGCATATGCCGCAACAAGTGAATTCCACAAAATCACATCTTGGTTGTTCAATTTGTCAAAAAGCTGTTTAGCCTCTGATGTAGTGATCCCATAGGCGTGCATTTGATGTGCAGTGTGTATCCATATTGTTATTTCAGCTGTGTACAGATCTAAATCTTTTCACTTCATCAATTCCCCATTGGATTTATTCCTGTGGTCGCTGCTATCTTT
>CAKZGI010000176.1 GCA_936914905.1 uncultured Trichormus sp.
TGGGATTTCTGTTTTAGACATCTACATGCTATTGGCAACCACAGTTCCATGGTGCAACACAACTTGTAATGGGTGTTAGTAATTCAAATTTAGAGTTAGTGAAGGGATGCTAAAAAGAACTAAAGTGAGGGTATGATAAAAAGAACAAAGTGAGAGTGAACCTTCAATTCTAACACCCCTTCTTCAGGTGCCAGGCGACAACTCTGCTAAATTTGTCGTTCTAGTTTTAAATGAATCTTATTACAACAACTAGAATGTTTTTGTTGTGGGACAGGTTTGGTGAGAAAGTCCGCCCACATAGTTGTAGTAGACGTATAGTGGATTGTCATTGCTTTTTCTTGGATAAGCTCTCTTATAAAATGATGACGAGCACGAATATGCTTGTTTTGGTCTGTAATTTTTGGGTTTTCCGCTAACTTTATACATGATTGATTATCACAATAAATCCTCACTTCTGACGACTTGAAAATTTGTAGTTTCTCAATCATTGTCTTTATCCATATTCCTTCTTTAGCTGTTAATGTCGCAGCTACATATTCAGCTTCTGTACTTGAGAGTGCCACAGAGGTCTGTCTTTTGCGTTTGCATGCTATACCGCGTTTTGCAAACATGAAGACCATTCCTGAAGTTGATCGGGAGGTATCCATATCCCTCTCCCCTTCCCTAATATTCTAAATCTATCCACCCATCTAATGGTGTAAGAAGATATCCATCCAATTGGGAGGGATTTTGGGAATGTAAGCTTTGATATGTGAGGAATATGCCTTTGGTGTGTTGAAGATATTGAATGACATGTTTTAGGGCTTTCCAATGTTAATCCATGTCTAGGTTTTGCATGAACCTAGATAAAAAATCAGCACTAAAGGATAAGTTTGGTTGTGTACAACTGACAAGATACCTTATGTTGCCTAGAATTTGTCAGTATGGTAACACGACCATTAGTTGCTTCTCCTTAGATGTCTTTGGGTTATCGGCAGTTGATAGCTTGCAAGGGACAGTCATTGGTGTTTGAATTGGTTTGCAGTCTATCATGTCATATTTTTCCAAAATCTCTTCTACTAATTTTCTTTGTGAAAGCATTAAGGTACCTTCAGTTCAATTACGGGTTACCTTAATTCCAAGACAGAACTCCAATGGTCCCAAGTCTTTCACAGGAAACTTGGCTTGAAGTTGTGTGATTACTTTCTTCAAAGCATCAAGGGAATTTGAAGCAATAGGAATATCATCAACATAAACTCCCATAATTACAAAGGTGTTACCTTCCTTTCGAGTGTACAAGTTGGGTTCCGATTGAAGGCGTCTGAAACCAATGGATTCAAGGTAAGTGTGTAATTTAAGGTGCCACATCCTTGGCGATTGCTTCAGGCCATACAATGACTTCCTAAGTTTGCATACATGATGTGGGTAATGGTCATCCTCAAAGTATGGTGGTTGTTTCATGTATATCTCCTCATTAAGATCCCCATGGAGGAATGCTGTTTCTACATCAAGATGGTAAAGCTCCAGGTTAAGCCCCACGGTGATGCTGAATAAGAGTCGGAGTGGAACCATCTTTAGTGTGGGGGCGAACGTGTCATTGTAGTCAATACCGAACACTTGTCGACACCCTCTTGCAACTAACCGAGCTTTGAGCCTACTTATATTTCCATGCATATCACACTTCTTTGTTAGAACCCATTTACAAGAAATGACATTTTTACCTTTGGGTGGAGGTGTGAGTACCCAAGTGTTATTTTTCTTCAAGGCATCAATCTCCATACGCATAGCTTCCTTCCATTCGGAGGCTCTATTGCTTTGGTGAGCTTCTTCAATAGTCGGATGCATGTTATTCTCTTGATAATCCTCATTTTCGTCATTGTGTTCACTAACATGAAGGTCGACGAAGAGCGCTTCCAATGGTTCAGTAATCGCATAGATTTCACTTAGGGACCTTTGCTTCTTCTTAGAGAGGTGTGGAAGCGTTTCAGTGTGAAAAACATTTTCATGTAGGGTCTTATCATATTTTGGAGATTGAGGCAAGGGAGTAGTCATGAGCGAAGGGTGTGGAGAAGGATCAGAGGTTGAAGAGCTTTGTTGTTGTTGCCATGCACTTTCTTGTTCCTTGGCTGATTGATGCTCATACTCCTGCGCATCGACTGAGTTTTGATTGCTGTCTTGGTGACGAGAGTGGTTCTTTCCTTCCCCCTGTTGTGTAATTCCAGGTTTCCCCCTTGGTCGCTGTTGTTGGTGTGCATCTTGGCGCTTGTTGTTCTTACCACTAGTGCATATAGGTGTTCCCTCTTCTCCCTGTTCTGTACCTTTCATGTTTATGCCTGGTGAGGCTCTCTGTATTTGCTGATTTTGTACCATTGTTTTGTCCCCTCTTTCCTTGTTATCATTATTATCATTTTTCTGATTATGGTTGAAGCGCATGTCATCATCATCTAGTATTGCTTCATAATTATCTCTCTCGGTCATCTCTGCCTCAGTTTCGATAGGATCTTGTTTCGGAAATACTAGATTTCGTTTGCTTGCTTGCTGAAAAAGACCATCCTCATCAAATGTGACTGATCTGCTGTAAAAGAATTTGCGATTTTGTGGATCATATAGTTTATATCCTTTTATTCCATTGCAGTCTCCATAGCCAACAAATAGACTCTTTATAGAGTGGGAATCCAATTTCTTCCGAATCGTTGATGGGATGTGGCTGTATGCTACAACTCCAAATATCCGTAGGTGCCCAACATGGGGTTTCCTTTTAAACCAAAGAAAATAGGGAGTATTAGAGCCAAGTACCTTATGTGGGGATCTATTCTGTAGGTAGCATGATGTAGCTACTCCTTCTTGCCAAAATTCATTTTGTAGACCAGCCACTTGGAGCATACTCCGACAAGCGTCTAGGAGTGTTCTATTTCTTCTCTCGGCAACTCCATTTTGTTGGGGGTTATAAGGAACTGAGTATTCATGTCGAATACCGTGGGTGTTGCAGAAATTGATCCACTCCTTGGAACAATATTCTCCCCCATTGTCAGTTCGAATTGTAGTGATCTTGGTCTGACATTGATTTTCAGCTAGCGCCTTATATGTTTGGAATGCATTGAATGCTCCGGCTTTACTCTTTAAGAAGTACACAACAGTGAATCTTGTATAATCATCAATAAAGGTGATAAAATAACGATTACCAGTTATCGAAGGTGTTGGAAGTGGTCCACATAGATCCGAGTGAACAAGTTGAAGTGGCCTAATAGTTTGATGTGTGTGAAGTGGAAATCTTTGCCTACATTGCTTTCCGTATATGCAACCTTCACAAATAGATAGATCTTTAAATGGTTTTCTCGGTATACCTTCCATAAGTTGATGTACTTGGCTTGTTTGCATCGACTTAGGATGCAAGTGTCCAAGTCGGTGATGCCATTGTAGTGTTGAGTCAACTTCATGGTAACTTGAGGCCATGTTTGCCTCAATTTGTGTGCTGTCCATTGTCTGAAGTGGGTATAATCTTCCCATCTTCGGACATATTGTCTTAATTGCTTCCCTGTAGGTAGCTTGTGATGGATTATTGCATAATTGTTGTGAAACTCTAGTACAGCTCCATTTGATGTAGCTTCACTAACGGAAAGTAGGTTCTTCGCCAGTCCCGGCACAAAATACACATTCGAAATGCTTATTGTATATTTCTTGTGAATTGATAGATTTAAAGTACCTTTTCCAGTTGCCATTTTGATGCTGTTGTCACCAAATCGTACCTCGAGTGGTTTTACTAGAGTAACATAGTTGTGTAATCATTGTTGATTGTTGGTTAAGTGATGGGTAGCTCCTGTGTCAAAGAACCATAGGTTCTGAGCAATAGTTTGAAATCCTGCCATAAAACTTTGAATTTCCTCTCCCTTGTATGATATCTCTTCCATTTGTAGGTGGCAGCTAAAAGCTTGGATGAGGGATGAGTCTTCATCTTCATTAGCTGAAGTATCTAATTCATCAATATCTGGAATTGATGCCGTATTAGCTTGGGGATGGAATCTTCTCCCTTTGTTCCGTTGATCGTATTTCTTGTTACGACAATCCCGTTCGATATGCCCTGGTTTGTGGCAATACCTACAGATTACGGTGATTGCGCCCGTACGTCCCGTTTGATGAGGTCTAGATTTTTGAAATCTTGAGTAATTGAATTGATGTCCTTGTCTCATTGTTGCAGCCATTGCAACGGATCCATCATTAAATCTTGGTTTCTTTCTTTGTAGTTCTTCTCTCCACATTTTCGCAAATAGGTTCTTCAGGTTTGATTTGTCATCATGTCCATGTGTCGTGACGAAGGTATCCCATGAAACAGGTAGGGTACCTAAAATCAAATCATATCTCATTTCATCATCTATTTTGTTACCTGCTGAAATGGCCGAGTCAAGGGCTGACTGCCAATTGCGGATTAATGCGTCTATCGACTCATCCTCATGCATCTCCATTGTTACCAGATTTCGAAGTGTGTTAATTTTTGTCATCTGATCGGAAGGTTCATGCCTCTCCTTCAGGGTATCCCAAATTTCTTTCAAGGATCCAAGGTCCTTAACCAAGTCTACTTGTTCATCACTCAAGTGCATTATAATCTCTATTCGCGCTTCAAGATCTTTCTTTTTCCATTCCTTTAATTCTGGTTCTTCTGCAGGTTGTTTATCTTTGCCACTCACTATGTCCAAAAAGCCACTCCTTTCAAGG
>CAKZGI010000177.1 GCA_936914905.1 uncultured Trichormus sp.
TGATGCTTCTTGTGATCCCAACAGCGATCATGGTCTACTGAAGCGAGGGTTGGTTTGTAGTAATGCCGAAGAAGTAAAGAACATGGGTAATGAGCTATACAAGAGGGGAAACTTTGCTGAAGCCTTGAAACTCTACCAGAGGGCCATTTCTTTGTCCCCTGGGCAAGCCTCATATCGGGGTAACAAAGCTGCGGCTCTCGTTGGGCTTTGCCAACTGCCTGAAGCTGTGTACGAGTGTGAAGAGGCCGTTAAACTTGATCCATCATATGTTCGAGCCCACCAAAGAGCCGCGTCCTTGTATCTTAGGTAAAAATATATTTTTTAATAACTTAAGCCATTAAGTGGCTTGGCTCAGAGTGATTCAGAGCTTAACATCTTAGAGCAGCTCAAGCTCAAGCTCGATATTTTCTAATCGGCTTCGAACCGAGCCGCTTGGCTCAACCTCACATAAGCCGCTCGAAGCCGTTGCGGATAGTATTCTAATGGCAAACAGGAAAAGTACCAAAGGGATAAAAGTCAAGAACAACAAGGACAAGAGAGAGGTAGTTCATCCAAAAATCCTATAGGGCCATCAAAGGTATTTCCTCGTGATCAATTTCAGGGGAGGACGAAGCCATGGCAAAGATCACATTACCAATCTAATCAAGGAATGAAACAATTCAACCTTAGGTTTGATAGAAATGGGAAACTCACTTCACCATTAGAGAAACAACCTTGGAAAGGAAATAATGCAAGACTTGCAACAACATCTGGGGATATCCATCAACCATCTGTGCAAAATGCTTTTGCAGTCTTGAGTGAGTATTTTGGAGATATACCAGATATACTGGCACAACGAGAACGTGATCAGGCCATGAAGAGGCCTAATTAGTTAATTATGAAGATAGTAACATGGAATGTAAGGGGAGTTTGTTCTCCTTCTAAGATGTATGGTATGTGGAAGAATGTATTTAGTAATCAGTGGGATATATTATGTGCAGTAGAGCATAAAGATCATGCTAAGTCTGGGACTTCTCATCAGCATAATGGTTATCATGCATGTTATGCGGGAGTTAATGGAGGACTTTATTCAGGTGTAATCCTTATTGTAAAGAATAATTTGCAACCGGTGGTGATTCACAGTGATGTACATGGTAGATTCATAGTGGTTGAGATCAACTATGAAGGGGAAAGAATTTGGGTTGTTGGCATTTATGCACCAAATGAAGCCGCTCAACGTATTGAACTTTGGCAATGTTTGAATCAAGTTCTTGCTAATGGAAGGCCAGGGTTTTTGTTGGGTGATTTTAATATGTGTTCAGAGTCAATCCAATCTACATCAATACATTGTTTGATGGATGCTCCGGAAAGAGAGGTTTGGGACTCATTTGTAGTACAAGTCTTAAGGTATGATGCATGGACTTGGATTAATGGGACAGAATCTGGTTACACATTTCAATCTGCACAGTATAGATCAACATGGAGTAGGTTGGATCGTATATATATAATGCATGAAGATGTATTTTTGCCAGAAGTGTTGACAATGCAAGTGTATAGAGGGATTGCATCATCTGATCATTTTCCAGTTGTCTTGGAATGTACACATCAAGCGGTGGATGGTTTTAAATCTTTATTGGGAAGACAACCACTTAGATTTAACTCTTCTTTTCTTCGACATGAGAATTTTAGGCATGCTATGGGACAATTGGTGGGAGAGTTTACAAGACAAGTCAATATTGGTGGTGTTTCTTCATGGGATGTTTGTCTTTCTAATATACAACAATTTTCTCGTCATTATGGTATTTCTCAAGCATCCAGTCGCAAACAAACGGTGAGACTAGTCCAACAACTACTAAACAGGTGTAATGCTTTGTTGGTCTCAAGCCCATTTGATGATGTGTTGTTGGATATTCAAGTTACTTTGTCTCAAGCTTTACAAGATCTCGAGGTTCATAGTTATCAACGATCTCGTGTGGTGGGCATGAAGCAAGAACTACATGATCACAATTGTCAATCACATAAATTCTTTCATGGGTTGCATGCATCCCATGCTAGAATGAATGTGGTACGGTTGGAGATTGATGGAACTTTAAATACAGATCCCCAAGTAATTATTGATAACTGTATTCAACATTTTACAACTCTTTTAGGCCAAGAATCTGTCCTAAATGATGAGATGAGAGAGGGAAGATCGATGTTATTTGATTCAATCAAGGACAATGTTGGGCAACAAGTCATGATATCTTTGGAGGAGGATATAAAGGAAGAAGAGGTAGAGTGTGTACTATCACATCTTGCGGATGATAAAAGTCCAGGTTGGGACGGAATTACAAATGAGTTTTTTAAATCTTTTATTCAAGAACTTAAAAGACCCCTTACAATGATTTTCCAAGAAGTTTGGAGCTCTGGAAGGATGCCCGATTCATGGAAGATTGGTCTCATCAAGCTTATACCTAAAGTTGCCTCTCCTATATCGTTTGGTCAATGGAGACCAATATCATTAATGGGTGGGTTATACAAGATCTTTACCAAAGTAATAGCGAATCGACTTCAAAAGGTATTACCCTCTATTATACATCCTATGCAATATGGATTTATTGCGGGACGGGACATCCTTCATAATATTTTAAATGTGCAAATGGCGGTGGATTATGCAAAGGAATCAAGACAAGAGATCGTTATGATACAACTGGACATAGAGAAGGCGTATGATCATGTGAGTTGGTCCTTTGTGGCCCAACTCATGTCACATATGGGTTTTGGTACAAGGATGTCTCGTCTCACATTTATGTTGGGATTAGGTGCAGTGTCACATGTTATGTTAAATGGAGGAGTGACAAAGGCTATACCATTGAGAAGATCAGTACGACAAGGATGCCCATTGAGTCCATTATTATTCGCCATTGCAACACACCCAATTCTAGTTAAAATGCAAGAGTTGGCAATAAGTGGGGAAATAGTGGGTCTTGCTCTACCATCAGGAAAACAGTTGATAGCTCAAGCATTGGCAGATGATTCATTCTTGTTCCTCAAGGCTCTACCCGATAACATAGCTAAAGCCATGGAGGTGTGGAAAGTATTTGCCCTTGCATCAGGTTTACATATTAATATGCGTAAGTCATTACTTATTCGATGCACTGAGAGAGATTTGGTGGATCTTGGATGGAGTGGCCAGATTTTGGATCGAGGGAAAGTGTGTCGTCACTTGGGTTATCCGATCGGTGTTGATATTTTACCTTCTCAAAGTTTGAATTGGATATCTGGTACATTATTAGATAAATTTATATATTGGAAGTCCCAAGCTTGGCCATTTGCTACTCGCCTCAAAGTGGTTCAAGCAATAATGATTCCGATGATTTCTTATTTTTTGCCATTGTTACCATGGACAAAGAAATCACTTGATCATTTGGCTCGTGCACTAAAGTATACATTGTGGAAAAAGGAGTCAAGACTTGGAATAAGTTGGATTTCATGGAGCCATATATGTACCCCGAAACGTTTAGGAGGAGCAGCCTTATTAAATTTGGAGGATCATATGATTGCTCGAAGATTCAGCCTCTTAAAAGGTATGTGTTTAGGCTCTCAACCTTGGGGAGAGATAATGTGTTATTTTGTGGAAAAGGTGGGTATACAACATGGAAAGACGAAAATTACAACTTCATGGTGGCATGTTATTAATAGCACTCGACCATTTAAATGTCCAGACTCTCTTATGGTTCAACATTTAGTTCTCTCTTGGCAAAAATGTTTGAAATTGTTCAGTTGGAAACCCCTTGAGTGTAGAAAAGATGCTAACTCTTTGCCAACAGAGGTGATGGCATCTTCACGAATATTAGAATGGGATGGAAAGGAAAACCTCAAGTCACAGTTCAATCGAATGGCAAGGCTTGGCTTGATAACTCTAGAAGATGGAATTTTAGAGTCACGAAGACAAATGATGGCTTTTCGAACTATTAGAAGTATATTTCATATACCTCTTGGGTATGGTCATCTTTGGCGATCGATGTTGGCATTACCTATTCTAGCGACACCAATTCCAAAGTTAGTGGTGGAGGACCCATGGAAAGATTGGTCATTTAACAACGAAAAATCGATATTTGCGGTGCAAACAAATGATGTATATCATAAGTTGGTTGAAGATAAAGCTTGGTTAGCAAAGAAGGTTTTGGATACATGGAGAATTAATCGACGTGTAAATTGGTGGTGTCGAGTTTTAGATGCAGGATGGCAATCACATCTTCCATTCCGTGCAAAAATATTTCTTTGGCGTGTAATGGTGGGTGGATTGCCTCTAGCGATGGCCCTAAAGCGAAGACACATTTCCAATGGTACATGTTTTTTCTGTACAGTGATAGAAGAAGATGCTAAACACAGGTTTATTGCTTGCCCAATTGCTAAAAATATCTGGATGGTTATATCACAACTATGGGCATCATTAACTGGGAGTGTTTTGTCACCTTTTCAATGGGTTTTCATTGAGGGTGTTAGAGCACTGCCCACCCCATCGTATAAGGTTGTGTTTGACTATCTCAGATATTTGGGTATGTGGTATAATTGGAGCTTGAGGAATGGTTTTTTATTTGATGGACTTTCTGGAGTATCAAAACATATATGTAGGATAAAAGGGAAGTTAGCTTGGCAATTCTCACAACTATGTTGTATGGGTAGTTTATCCCCAGAGGAGTTGGATTTATGTCATTTAGTATTACAACACCTTAGAAGGTTGA
>CAKZGI010000178.1 GCA_936914905.1 uncultured Trichormus sp.
AATTCTGATTCTGGTCTTGCTTGAGTGGTGCTAAACACCATCAATTTAGTCTTATCAAGGTTAAGTGACAGGTCTTTGTCAATCAACATTCCTTTGAAGTGTTCAGCTGGAGAAATGGTTGTTACCACAATGTCATCAGCATATAATATATCCATAAGATTATACCTGCTAAGCATGCCCCAGAGCCATCAAAACTCTCTATGTAATCTGATACCGGATCTATATAGAGACCAAAGAGAGTACGTGATACTAGACCATCTATCTCCAATCATGCTATCCACAGCCTCCAACAACCTTAGGAGATCACACTTTTCCTGACACTTTAATACAGTGCATATAATTAAAATGCATATCTACAAGGACACCATGAACCAAGGAAAGGGCATCGTGTATAAGGCCTTCTAGAAATCCACAAAGGGACAATAGATTCTTTTTCTATAAGCTTTTTCTTCATCGATAAGGGTTCGGAGGATTTATGTGTTCCAAAGTTGTGAACCCCTTCGGAAACCTGCCTGTCCAGCTGAATGACAACCATTTCTCTCTACCCATACATTCAATTCTAATTCCCGAATCGAACAGATATAGCTTAGCCAAGTAGTGTCCAATCATGATAGTCCTATAGTTGCTAGGTGTCAAGGGGTCCCCACTTTTGAATATTGGTACAATGTTATGCTCTGTCCAACTATGTGGGAAGCCTTCACACATAGCTCTATTAAAGAGGTGTGCAAGGAGCGGGGGCAAACTGTCGCGTGCATGTAGGAAGTGCTCGCCCACCAATCCTTGATGATCCTGGGCTTTTCCAAACTGGAGCTTATTAATTGCATTTCTCACCTTTTGTGGAGTGAAGAAGGTTGACTCATGCGGTCGTGAGCCTTGTGGCTGAGGCAACGGGGGCTGCCCAGGGACGTCATAAAGGATCCTTGCATAGTCATGCCAAGCTTGTGGTGAGGTCAGTTGTATGCTGGGTTGCCTCTCTTGGAACATTTTCCATGCTCTTTTACTGTCCAGACCAAGGAATAGTTTATATAACTCTCCTTCAAATTTAGCTAAATAGGCTCTCTTCTTCTTCCTCACAAGGCGTTGGAAGGTAGCTCTTGCTTGTTTATGTGTCTGGAGCCCCAAGGTCACTTCTCGGTACAGACATCTTCTGGTGTTGCGACATTCCTCATCGTACCAACTATTTTGTGGGGATCTACCATGCTGGGATGGATTGATAGCTATGGTGTGTGGAAAGGCATTGGAGGCAGCCTGGTGTAGTAATTTGGACAGCTTTCCTGTGATTTCCTCAAGGGATGCAAAGGGATCTAAATCTAGCATCCCAGCATATACCTCATAATTGTACACATCTACTGTTTCTCGAGTAAATTGGTATTTAGCATGTCCATTATTGTTCCCAGCCTGTGCATCTTTTTGGTAGCCATCCCTTACTTGAAAGCGTAGATATGCATGATCTACTGCCAAGCCGATAGGTCTACGAGAGATAGTGAAAGTTGTTATCTCGGGTATAAACGAGGGGGACCCCATCAAATAATCAACTGTGCTTGCCCCGCCCTTGGGGTTCCAACACGTTAAGGCGTTAGATTTTGGCCATTGTAGCAAACCATTGTAGATGATTAATCCATGTGCGCTACCCAGCGCCAGAAAGTGTTTGCCATACTCGTAACTTCACCCATATCTTGAGCTTGTCGTTGTAGTCCAGCTTCTTCTGTTGAGATTTCTTTATAGGAGGCCTCACTTGTGTCGAATAAAGTTGTTTGTTCATTCTTGGTGCGTGCATTGAAGTCTCCTAATAGTATAATGTCTCCCATGCTACAAAATCTCAGGATATCCTCATATAATGGGGAGTATGGCGATTCTCCATGGGGTGCAAACCTTGAGTAGGCAGGTGGGAAATAGCATATCGCAATATATAGCTTTTTCCGGTGACCCTTTTGAATGCGTATCCACATATATCGTGCATCCACATCCTTATGTACCACACAAACTCTATCTCGGAGTTCGTTTTTATACAACACAGCCACACCTCCGGAACCTCTAGTGCTTCCAATTGTACGTGGTTGTGGCCGGCATACTGATTCCCACCTATATCCATGGACATCTAGGAGTTTACTGCCATTGCATTGGTGGGTCTCAGTATACATGGCGGTGTCTGTGTGTTTAAGTGTGTCTCCGAAATACCCAGCATCTATCCGTAGGGAACCATTGCAATTCCACACTGTCATGCACAGGGTCTCAGAGGTCGGACACCGTCACGCGACCCTCTTTTCAGTAATAATGACCCGACCATCTCTATAATAGGCCCATTTTCCTTCCTGTCTTGCTGCCAATACTCGAGGCATGTTTTCTTTACGGTGTGCTACTTGCGCTGGTGTTAAATCTTCGCTTAGATATATCTTTTCGCCTTTGAGCGTTGTGCGCTTGGATAGGAAAGCTGTTTTCTTTTTCATATCCGTGAATTGGATGATTAGAGCCTTGGGTTTAGTTTCATCTCTACCCACTCTCCATGCTGAAGAAATGGGCACATTGGACGCCCCAATCCTAATTCTTAGATCCTCAGCATCTTGTTGTGGGCTGCCCTTTTCAGTCCACCCAGTGACACGAACATGAAGCGCACGAGCCTTCCTTTTGGCCTCTTCCTCTAGTGTTGCATTCATTACTTCAACCCTATCCATGATTGCTCCCTTGTGATTTTTTACTATTTCAATCCAAGGGGCATTTGACTTTATTTCGTTTTGAGCATGCTCAGCCTGATTTTTGGCATCTTTCGCTACCTCTGCCCACGTTTGCATGTTCTTCTCCACGTTGTCTTGTACTAGGGAGATAGATTTTTTGACGGCTTCGTGGCTTTTTTCAATATCTATTTCTATGGTTGCCTTTAGGTCCCTTTCCAACTCCTCTTTGATGTGCAAATTGGAGTTACCTATGAGATTTCTGATTTCCGTTTGTAGTTCCAACTTAAGGAGGGCATACATGTCTACTTTTTGCTTTTCTAATTCCCTTCTCATTTCATCCTTGAATGCGGTCTCTATCTCGTGTCTTAATCGGTTGATCTCTACATGCATCTCTATCTTGTGTCTCTCTAACTCCTTGTGCATCTCCTTTTTCATGTCTCTTTCTATATCCCCTCGTAAGCGGTTAACCTCTTGGTTAACCATAGAGCGCATTAAATCAGCTCTCTCTTCTTCGACTTTTGTAGTCATTTTGGGTGTCTTTGATGCTCTTTGTACACTCTTTGGGGTGTCCCCATCTCGCCCTTTCTTGCAACGATATCTTCGAGGGGTCTTCCATGGGTCCTGTCCACCTCCTTGAAGATCTAAGGTCAGCTCTTCATCTGCTGTCCATTCAGAATCCATTTATCCAAGGAAGAGAAGTTGGCTATCAAGACTAGGGGAGTTTGGATACATGACACAGACTAGGTTAGAAGTACAAGGAGATTAGGTCAAAAACATGGAGAGTAGGTCAAAGACACATTAGGTCAAAAACATAGAGATTTGGACAAAGACACATTATAGAAATGCAGAAATTAGGTCACAAACATAGAAATTAGGTCATGTATAGGCACACTAATAAACCTTGTATTATTAAAATGGACGACATTACAAATGCAGTTACAAGTTTGGTTATACATAGCCAAACTAAGGCAATCACCCTTTATACTATTTACAAAAATTGCCTAACTTAAGAAATCATGTGAATAAGGTCAGTATACAACTGCATTCGACACACCCTTGTAATGGGCATATATAGATATACAAAAAGTATAAAGAGCTAGTACAATTGTATAGACTAACATTATGTTGCTTCTGTTACGACTACTTCGGAATTAATTGTGTACTGAAATGCATCCCTATTGTTGGAATTGATCCAAATTAAGACTTTTGGTTATAGATTCGAGACGATGTTAGGCGTAGAGATATTCCCCACGCTCAACTTCTTCTTTATCCTGTGGTTCAAAACAAAGTGGTATGATCTTCAATATGCTTTGATTCAGAGTGACACAAGATTCTTCGTTAGAGCAACCACATTCTAATAGTCCTTGTATATGGCTGGAGTCTAGTTCAGATCCATCTATCAAAACTTACATGCTAGCCTGCCAAGCCATGGTGTTTCCTTAACTACATCAAATGCAGCTACATATTCTACTTCGATCATAGACATAGTTGTACGCTCTTGAAGTTTCGACCTCCATGAGATGAATCCATTTTCATACTTAAAGAAGCATTCGAACCGAGATTTCCATTTGCTAGCGAGGTAGCAAAAGATATGCTTTAGTTCACTTAAGTGAGTATAACTAGGATTGTGCATAAATCTACGGACAAGTCTCACCACGCATGCTACGTATGGCTATTTCACAATCACAGTGTACATCGAAGAGCCAACATCTAGTGTGTATGAATCGACTTCATGTGATCCCCCCTTCAAGCCGGGTGTCGAGAACCCTTCTTTGACATTCGCCGGTTAGTAGGTTGCAGTGTTGTGTTGCCAAAGGAGTTGGCAATTTAGTGCTACATGGTTATCCGTGATTGCAGTAGTGCACTTGCGTCGACCTTACAAAAGTTCTCTAGGTAAGTCAGGATACCTACATAAGTGTAATGTTGATGTAACTGGCGCAGAAATGTAGTTCTGATGCGTAGGTGAAGGAGAGACATAGGTCATGAGCCATAAACATTATTTGTTACTTGTTAGTCGTTATGGTGTTCCGACTAA
>CAKZGI010000179.1 GCA_936914905.1 uncultured Trichormus sp.
ATCATTCAAAATTGTCGCACCTTTAGTCGTGGGTGCAAGGAAAGGAGGGATAAAGTTCTCGAACCCAAAGTTTGATAGCTACAAACACGAATGGGGTTTTTAGATCAATTGACAAACCCAAATCCATTGGAATCCATGCTACATTGTTGCCTTATTTTTAGATAGAAAATCGCCATAGATGGTAAACAGGTCATATGAGGGCAAGCATCCTATCATCTAGTCATCAAACTATTTTGAGAAATTTGTCGACAAAGTTTAAAGGTCCGACGAGTCCAAGAGTCGAACAGTATATCACTCTCAAACTCGACTTTGTATGCGTCCTCAAGCTTCGGTAAATATTTATAATATACTTTTCTGTATGTCTCTTCTCTTTTCTTCATGTGAGTTTTGTGTGGTAAATCTACACAAATATAAGTCTCAACCATTTTTTGTAAAGTGCGGATAGAGGCTCAATGCCCTGAAGAGCCATTTCTGAAATCATTTGATCAAAAGAATATGAATCTAGTGTACGAATGTTGAATATGATCAAATAATGGTCGTATTCACACTTATGCGCTCAATTGGGCCATATTTGTAATTTAGGAGAATTAGGGCAGTTACCCTAGCTTGGCTAAAAATCAAGTTTTGTATCTCTCTTGTATTATGTATGTTGTTGTTCATAGTTAATACAATGTCATAATGTTTCATTCTTCTCTCATTGCTCTCACTCTTCCTAATCTGTCGTCAATCCTCTTAATCTCCCTTTGATTACTCACTTCGTGTTAGCTTAAGACGACGGTTATCACCAATAGGATTAGCTCGATGTAAAAAAGGCTATTAATATATAATAGTTCGAAAAGATGGATGCTTCAAGATAGAGTCTAGTATGGATTCCACAATTGTTAACACTACAATTTTCAATTCAATGATATTGAGAAATCTATCTCACCAAAACTAGGCATTGTATTATTGGAACCAAATATGCAATTTTGTTAAGGTGTGGCAATGATAGATCATGCAATGGGATAGACTGGGTAATTGTTGACGCCGCAAACCCCTTGGGGAAATATTTTACCTCTCTTAAGGTAAGCATATCCATGATCTCCCCAGTAAGGACCCCAAGAGTTCTTCACAATCCAGTACTTCACACCGGAGGTAGTTTTACCCCATCCAACGAGCGTCACAGCATGGTTTGACGTGCCTGCTTTATAAGGGCAACTTTTACGGCCCGCGTCAAAAATACCACTGGAATATTGTAAGAAGTCATTGTTTGCATAAATAGATACCGCAACCGGTTGTTTGTGCACAGCACACTTCAAAGCGGCTTCGTTGGCCATGGGGACCGAAACAACTCTTCTAATTCTTGCAACCTTGCGTGTAGTAACCTGCAAGGGAAGGATGTGAAATAGAGTCCATGGTTTAAATCATTGAGATTAAAAGTGGGAGAGCTGAGATAAAGAGAGAGATCCGATCTTATGGGATTTCCGGTAAGGGGGTGAAGAGTACCTTAGAAATATTACATGTTCCTTGATTGCCAGTGCTGCCACTAATATAGGGGTAATCCACCTCAGAGTCAATGCCTCGATTGTGCACGACCCATTTCAAGGCATAGGCTTTGTTTCCACCTTGGCAACCCCTTGAATACCGAGTATCGCAGCTCACAAGCTCTTGTTCAGAGAGGCGGTAGAGGGGACCTTTCTTGATTGCATACGCACTCTCAATGGTGGCGACAGCGGCAAATGCCCAACAACTTCCTACACAAGTGAAGGAGGGTGCAAATGAGACACAATCCTTCTAAAGTTATAGATGGTCTTTTATGAAAACTTTAGAGGTCCAATATAGTACATTAACAACTCTCTATTTGGTACATGTGGTACGTGATCCTCTATGTTGAAGAAGATCACTCACATTCATGAGAGTGCATATTTATTCTTACTATGGGCATATAAGGCATGTAGGAATTTCCTGAAGATGTGTGGAACAGAGAGTACAAAATAGACAGAGACATTACCACATTGTCCTTGAGTTTTGACTGGAGTTACAACACCTCGTGACCGCCAATCGAAATTGCGTGGGAGCCGAGGGCTGTTGCAAAATGTTACACTATCCGGTTGTGGACTATAGGTTTGGTTATAATCACCTACTTCGCGCTCCTTCAAAAAGCTAGCCAAAGCTTCATCAAATGTGATATCAGAGAAGCTGTTGAGGCCCAACTTGTATGGAGAAGAAGAAATATTGTTGTGGTTTAGCATGTATTGCAGATTATCTTTGAATATCTTGAACCGTTTCGACTTGATGGCAGGGTTTCCTCCATATAACTTGTCCTTACCGTATTTTTGCATCCATCTAATGAACAATGTTTCATTCCAAATATCATTGTTAGCTTGCACCATGTCAACTATCACCATCATCCAAGTAAGGACTAACACGAAACACATCATTGCTACTAAACTCCATATTTGAGCCATGTCTCTCTACTTCTGTTTTTTAGGTACCCTATCAATGCCCACCCTTCCTGTTTATACACATAAACATCATTATTATCAACTTTTGTAATCAGATCTAAACATTCTAACTTGTATATAATAAAACTTTAATGGCCTCTTTTATTCAACGACTAGTATAAAAGTAGAGTTCCATTGGGCTCATTCCCACGAAGATGCTGCCTTAACTTAAGGCTTTCACTTCATTGCAGCACAAAGGGTTGACATTGAGGCATTTATTTGGCCAAGGGTTAAAATAAGAACCTCGTGCGTTTGGGTGCTACTTAGTTCCAAACCATGTGTACCATTTCTACATCATTATAGAAATTTTCTTAAGGTCTACCCAACTCAATAGCTTGTGTTCCATCGTGCACATCGTGCACATGTGATAGGTACTTATTGGAGTTACTTGGGTATATATATTGGAGTTACTTGGGTATATATATTATGGAGACAAGATCAGAATATATAAACTATCCTTCATCCATGGAGAAACATCATCCATACCGTATGGAAACCAAAGAAAATAGGAATATATTTCCTCATTACAATGGCCACATAATGAAAATTAATAATAATGACATTTTCTTTAGACTAAATTCCAAGAAAGTATCATTTCTAGGGTGAGAAAAATATAAATATCTTTATTTATTTTCCCCAAGATAGTTTCCCTTGTTTTGAAAAACTTTGTTCAATAACTAAAAATTCGTAGAAATACATAGGGTAATGGAAGCCCTTAAAACTCTAGATGAGATAGAAACCTTAAATTTTAAGAGTGCTCATATGTACTTAAGGCACATTTTGGCACGATCAATGGACAATGTAAATCAAAATGCACGATAGAGCAATGGAAACTTCACATTTATAAATTGTCACCATTTATTTGGCTGGCCATTTATATGTTGTCATATTGCCTCTAAAGAATGTGAAAATATGTTTGTAATATTGCATGTTGTCTTTTAAGATTCCATATGTATGTCCAAAAAGTACTTAAGTATTTGACATCTGTTTAATACTGGCAAGATCTCGGGGATCGATATCCCTTGATTACATCATCGATCTACCCACAAACCGTGGATATGATGTTGTCAAAGTGATTGTCAACCACTCCATCACAAATGGCCCATTTCACTCCCACCAATAAAACCATTACAGTAGAGTGTATGGTAGATGACCTCATCACCCATGTTCTCAAACAACATCAATTTTCTAAAAATCAAGTAATTTTATTTTTTTGATGAAAATAATTATATTTCTTAAAAAATGGTAATGTCAATTCCTAATATATGTAGAAATAACAAACAAACCTTGATTTTTGTAATGTCAATTTGTAAAATTTAATTATAACTATATATAAGTTATTAAAAATAAATTTCAACTACTTGTTAAACCCTCTTTTTATAAAAGGGGTCATTTCTAGGCATTGACCCCTTGCAAAAAATGAGGGTTTTAAACCAGAAGTTGATGCGCCATATCGACTTTAGTTTAAAAACCCCTTTTTCTCCAAGGGTTTGATGACAAATATTGACCACTTGGAGAAAATGAGGAGTTGTAAAAGGAGAACCCCAACATATTATGCTAATTTCCCACGCACACTAACTCGCTCCCCTCTGCTCTGAATTTCACACTAACTAGCTCCACTAATTGATCATGAGGGACTTGTACTGTAGTCTTGTGGAGTGTTGCTACACATTAGAAAGAGGGTGAGACTTGGATACACCCAAATTTGGGGAGAGAGACAACAGTTACTCATACTGTCTTTCCACTTGTCCACTTCTAAAAAAGTGGTCAACTTTGAATAGACTAGGAACAGAGAGTTTAACATTATATAAGGAGGCTAGCTAACGCCTTCTGCCTCATTGTAGCAGTGCAATCATTTCAAGAGGACTATAATACGTCCATAATTGATCACGAGGGACTTCTACTGTGGTCTTATGGTGAGTTGATCCAGGCTAATTCACATTAGAAAGAGAGTGAGAAATAGATACATCCAATTCTACGAAGAGAGACAACCCATAGTTTCTTTCAGTTGCTCACTTCACATAGAGCTTCACACCAAATAATGAGACTAGCTACCTCGTTAGGGCTAATAATTTTCATCTGTAGATCTACGTCGAGACTTTGCTGGTGTGGCAAAGCTCTTGTTGGATACCTCATGACTCCTCTTTGCTCCCAAGGTACCACCTTCGATCGTATATGGTGGTATGGGACACAAACGAGCATGGTAGTCCGCCTCTTGCCATTGCTAGGGGGTGGTCGGGTGAATCTAGCCTATCTTTCTTCCTCTCTCCTTCTTAATTCCGTATTTCTCCTAATTTATTAGTTAAACTTCTAACAGAGACTGTCATGTATTTTCTACTATCGCTATCTTCTGTTGCATGGCTAATGCTTATTTCTATAACCTTGCAACCACTACCAAACCCACATTCTTCCCAGTTAGACCTAGTCCATCCTAGAAATAACTTACAATGTCTCTAAACATCCGCTGCCCCAATGGGAGAGTCAAAGTTGCACCGTAAACCCTCTCTCACTAGCATTGTTCTCATCGAGGGTAAAGGTACAAATATCACAAGATTTCCCCGTGATATGGACATAGGTGGGAGTACAATGGTAAGAAGGGTTAACAATGGCTACCACCATTGTAATCACAATCGGGGAAAGAAAGATTAGCAAAAGGGAGCGTTATCCCAATACCCAGTTCATACGCATGATGTATGTGTAGAGCCTTACGAACCAGACTCATGGACACAAGAAAGACCCCCTTACTCCCATACCATTGCTTTAAATAAAACTGCTTGGGCCACTCAAGTAGTCAGAACCCCTCCCAACTAGGGGCATCCAAAGAAAAATGTCCTATGGCCAGGTTTGTCTACCTTATGGATGTTACTAGGTCTTACGTAACGTTACTAACGTAAGGATTTCCGTAGTCTCAGTTAACTACCGTGGTGCCAATGAATACATGAGCCAACGTTATACGATGTAGCCTATAGTACGTAGTCGTTACTAGTCATGTTGCGTTCACGAATCACATCATTTTGAGTATACAGTCATGCCTTTTGGGTGCACAAATGCACGCATTCTTTTAACATATGGCAAATGATATTTTTCGGGATTTTCTCCACATCTTTCTCATTATCTATCTAGACGATCTATTTATTTACTCTAGAACACAAGAGGAGCCTGATATTCATGTTCATAAATGTTGTCTAG
>CAKZGI010000180.1 GCA_936914905.1 uncultured Trichormus sp.
ATTGATAATGGCGCTGTTAAAATTTGCGCTGTCAGATATGTTGTTATTTATTACACATAGGTTTAGGTAATCCCAGAAGCTACAGTAGCCTGTTTCACCTGGTAAACTTGGTTGTTTAACTTGTAAGCCTAACCAACTTTCTGTCTTAAAACGTAGATGATTGGGTTCTGATTGACTAAGTTGATGAAGAGAGGCAGGTGCATTATTCAAATGTGGGTACAGGAGTGGTAGGAAATCAGGTTTTAAACTAGTTATGATTTCTATATTAGTTTCACTCTTAAATTCTCCATTGGAGACAGAGCCACGTAATTCGGGTTGCAGGTTGAATAATGCTTGTCTGTCTACTTGTTGGTAGAGTTCAGGGGGCAATTGAAATATCAGATGTGACTCGACAAGGGTGTTATCGAGTTGTTTAATAGTTAATGTTGTTGCATTTACTATTAAAGAAGTCTGGTTAGAACTATGTAAAGTTAGTTCGGCGTTTAACTCATGATTTTACCTACTATCACTGTTTACATTATTAAACGAGATTTTCGTCAAGCTCCCTATTGGTCATTAGCAAGGGCTGTTTTATCTTGGGTAGGTTTGATGCACAGCTATAAGTGGACGATCGCAGATACGGTTGTTAATTTGGGTCGGGGAACAGGTAGTAGTTGGACTGTGGGTTATATCCTGGCTATTTTGTTTTTCTACGTTTCTTGGCAAACAAGACAAAAACACGAATAATCCTGAAAGTGTCTAGAAAATATCACGTAACTTTTGGTGGAATTAAGCATGATGATAGATAATCATACTTTAGACTTGGCGACTGGAGGATTAGCGATCGCCATTCTTCTAGGTGGAATGGTAATGATGTTTACTACCGTCTTGACAAGCAAGAAATAATTATCTTCACCCAGTCTGGCTGGGTGAAAAATCACATTGTATAAATTAACACTTATGTATCCTCTAGATCCCCGACTTCCTAAAAAACTTGGGGATCCTGTGATTGATTACTTGCGATCTGATACGAACGCAACTTTATTTTTAGAGAACAACCAATCACTAAAGTGCTGTATTATCGCAGCTAAACTCTTAATTAAGCTGATTTGCGGTTGTTTTCTGGGTGCTGCTAGTTTTAAAACGACCTCTAGCAACCAAGGGGCAAAGTTTTGACACCAAACGGCTAAATGAGATTGCCATCCGACTAAAATTTCTGATGTATCCTTTTGCAGTCCGATCATGAGTGCTTGGGCTACTTGCTGGGGTGTCATAGGGGTGACTCCACGAAATAGTTTGAAGTCGCGCACCATATCTGTGTCGGTGAGGGTGGGAAGTAAAGCGACAACGTGGATGTTGTGTTCTGCTAGTTCCCGACGCAAGGCTTGAGTAAAGCCTAAAATTGCAAATTTGGTGGCTGAATAGGTGGCCATTGTTGGTGCTGCTACTTTCCCCATCAGACTGGAAACATTGACAATTGTTCCCTCTCTTTGACTAACCATACGTCGCGCTATCAGACTCGTAAGGTTATACATTCCCAACAAGTTAACGGAGAGTTCTTCTTGGACTTGGGGAAGTTTTGATTGCAGAAATGAGTTTTGATATGCGACTCCTGCACAGTTGACAAGTATATGGACAGGTCCATAGTTGCGCCACAGTTGGGCGATCGCAATATTCACGTTGACTGATTGGGTTAAATCTAAGGCGATGATAATCGTTTCGGTGCCTATTTCCTCAATTTCTTGGGCTACTTGGGCTAATTTCTGGCGATCCCGTGCTACCAATATCAGCCGCTTTACTCCTTGCTGGGCTAATTCTAATGCGATCGCTTTACCAATTCCACGAGAAGCCCCTGTAATTAAAGCAACTTTGCCTTGAATATTCATCGGTTTTCACCTCCAAATTCTTGGACTTACCTCTGCTTTTTGCTATCCAAAAGGTAAGACAATTGATGAACAGTAAGATTGTTACGCCAGATATTTCTGTTTATTACTCCTTTGGAATACCCCTTAATTGCCTGTACAAAACAGAAATTCCTCGTTGATACCATAGATTAGTCAAAACTCAAGTTGATTGGCAGAGTGGATACAGAGCATCGGTTTTACCTCTTTTTCATCCGAGCATTCACCAGTTGGTTGCCACTACACACCTTAGCAACTAAATCAAGAGATTGCAATCTTTTTCAATAAGAATTTCTTAATACTTATTGAAAAAGATTGCAATTTTTTGGTCAGATAAGTTTTGATTAATACTCAAAGCCTCATAATACTGCAAACGGGTGAAACTTGGACTTATGTCATACTGATAGCACAGTGTGGCCTAATCCATGCGTAACTTAGTGCAACAGTGCAATGAAGTATCTCAGAGATTATTCACTATCTTTCTCATAGAGACACTGATAAGGTTCAGAATGACATTTTTAAACCCTTCTTAGTATATATCGATCTGCTAATATACGCCTACACCCCATTCCCTGGAAATTTTCAATTACTGACCAGACACTCTAAAATGAGAGCAGCAAAAGACGAATCGGAAAACAAGCACACTCCATGCGTATTTCTTTAACCTGGCTGCGTGAACTCGTAGAAATAAAACTTAGTCCAGAAGAATTAGCCGAAACCTTGACAATAGCAGGGTTTGAAGTAGAAGATATTGAAGATCGTCGCACTTGGGCCAATGGCGTAGTTGTGGGGAAAGTACTTGAGCGTCAACCCCATCCCAACGCTGATAAATTGAGCATCTGTCAAGTAGATATTGGTGCAGATGAGACTTTAAATATTGTTTGTGGTGCGGCTAATGTCCGTGCTGGTATTTATGTCCCAGTTGCCACCACAGGAACTTATTTACCAAATATTGATTTAAAAATTAAACCCGCTAAACTTAGAGGTGTCCCTTCTAACGGGATGATCTGTTCCTTAAAAGAACTGGGTTTACCCACAGATTTAGACGGAATTCATATTTTTACCCAAGAAATTCTCTCTCTGGGTAGTGATGTTCGTCCATTGTTAGGTTTAGATGATGTGATTTTAAATGTCACCGCGACAGCTAACCGTGCTGATGCTTTATCTATGGTGGGGATCGCCAGGGAAGTCGCAGCCTTGACCGGTGGTAAATTGTCTATTCCGCAACTAGAAAACGTGACAATTGCCCAAAATACAGGAAATTTAACCGTAAAGATCCGTGAGACTCAAGCTTGTCAGGCTTACATTAGTACAGTTATTGAACAAATCAAAATCGGGCCATCTCCTGAGTGGTTACGACAACGTTTGCGTTCCGCTGGAGTCAGACCAATTAATAATGTTGTAGACATCACCAACTATGTTTTATTAGAAAGGGGACAACCTCTCCATGCTTTTGACAAAGAGCGTTTACAATCTGTAGCTAGTGGTGAAAATTTAACCGTTGGTGTGCGCTTTGCTGATGCTGGAGAAACCTTAAAAACTTTAGATGGACAAACCCGCACTTTGTCAACCCAAAATTTGTTAATTACTGCTAATAACAAAGCAGTTGCTTTAGCAGGAGTAATGGGTGGAGAAGAAACAGAAGTTTGTGAAAGTACACAAAGTCTAATTTTAGAAGCAGCCTTATTTGATTCTGTCGCCATTCGTCGTTCTTCCCGCAGCGTAGGATTAAGAAGTGAAGCTTCTGGTAGATATGAAAGAGGCGTAAATCGAGCCGAATTAGAAATAGCTAATAACCGCGCTTTATCGTTAATTAATGAATTAGCGTCAGGTGTGATTATTCAACAAGAAATATTTGATACTCGTCCTGATCCCTCCACTTGGTCACATTCTATCTTACTGCGTTTAGATAGAGTCAATGAAGTGCTAGGTCCGATTGAATCAGAAGAAGAAACCGGAGAACTAGAAGTAGATGATGTAGAAAAAATCCTCACTGCTTTGGGATGTGAATTGGTTAAATATGAGGAATGTACTTGGAAGGTGACAGTACCCCCTTATCGTTATCGTGATCTAGAACGAGAAATTGATTTAATTGAAGAAATTGCCCGTCTTTATGGTTATGATAAATTCTGCGACACCTTACCGGATAAAGCAGAAGCTGGTTATTTATCTTTAGATCAAGAACTACTCCGCAAAATACGATCTTATTTACGGGCAGCAGGTTTGACGGAATTAATTCATTATTCTTTAGTCAAACCAGGAGAAGATAAACAGATAGTCCTTTCAAATCCTTTATTTGCCGAATATTCAGCACTGCGAACTGATTTAATCGCTGGTTTAATTGACGCTTGTCAATATAATATAGAACAGGGAAATGGGGTTCTGAATGGTTTTGAAATTGGGCGGATTTTCTGGCGAGAAGAAGAAGGTTTAGACGAGGCTGAAATGCTGGCTGGGATCATGGGTGGTGATTCTACCCTTGGTAAATGGTCACGTGATGGACGGGAACAAACCCTGACTTGGTTTGAAGCTAAAGGCATTTTAGAAAGTGTATTTCGTCAATTTAATTTGCAGGTAGAATTTCAACCAGAAAATAGAGATTCCCGTTTGCATCCAGGACGTACCGCTTCTTTATGGGTGCGGGGAATCAGATTGGGTACTTTTGGACAAGTTCACCCCCAACTGCGACGGGAAAAAAGTTTGCCCGAAGCCGTATATGTGTTCCAATTAAGTTTAGATGTGCTGTTGAATACCCTGGATGATGATCAACTGTTAGTTCCTAAATTCCAGCCTTTTTCTACCTATCCGGCCAGTGATAGAGATATTGCCTTTTTCTCTCCTGTAAAAGTCACCGTTTCGGAAATTGAAAAGGTCATCACCAAAGCTGGTAAAGGTTTATTAGATTCTGTGGAATTGTTTGATGAGTATCGTGGTGAAAATGTGCCAGTAGAACAAAGGAGTTTAGCTTTTCGGTTAATTTATCGTTCAAGCGATCACACTCTTACCGATGCAGAAGTAGAACCAGTCCATAATAAAGTTCGTGAAGCTTTAGTGGAGAAATTCGGAGTGAGTTTGAGAAGTTAAAATTTGGTAATTGGTGATGGGTGATTGGTGAGCCAGTGAGGTCTTTGGGGAAACCCCCATGAGCAACTGGCGAACTTGAAGGGTGATTGATAAGAGTTCTTTATTAATTAGCAATTCTCATTATCAAAACTACTCGAAAACAGGAGATCAAATTTCAGGAATCGTCACTTCCCAAGCAGGTAATAAATCAGGAAGTTTTAAAATATCACCATCTTTTAAAATCACTGTTTCACCATTACAAGAAACTTCTACTGTTCGTATTTTAGGATTAATTAAAATTCCCACTTGTGAACCTAAATTAATGAAATCTTGAATCTTTTTTCTGAGTTTATCTATGGAATCAGCCTTAGATTTTACTTCAACTACCAAGTCAGGAACTAATTATGCATAATCTTCTGTTGATTGCTTAAGTCTATCAGCACGTACAAAAGTAACATTGGGCGGACGCAAATCAGAATTTGGTAATTTAAAACCTGCACTAGAACCAAGTACACAGCCTAGTTTAGGAGGCCTTACCCAGTTTCTTAACAAAGCCGCAAACTTAGTACCTACTTCTTAGGATTCATAACCTGACGGACTCATAATACGGACTCATAATAATGATGCTCCCATCTACTAATTCCATCCGATAGTCTGGATATGCTATCTGTATTTCTTCTAGTTCTTTCACGGTTAAAGACATAATGGTTTTCTCCTGAAATACTACGGAAATACCTATTGGTTTTCTTATTCGATTATATGTTACTGCTAGATGTTGCGGCTCGCAAACATAAATGCTCCGGCTTGCAAACAAGACAAT
>CAKZGI010000181.1 GCA_936914905.1 uncultured Trichormus sp.
TATTCTGCCTCACCTATCACACTTGTCAATACCCCACCACCTCAATCCTTACAAAGATCCTTTTATAGGGTTAGCCGATTAACGGGTTAATATTTCTGCGATGGTACCAAACCAGTAAAGCAGAAGGTAAAAAAGCTTATTACATCAGCTTTTGAATTTTTTTCAACTGAATATTTATTTTTGCTAATCGCCACTAATCCAAAAAAGGCACAAAATACCTATATTAATGAGTCAGAGTTTTTAGTAATTATTCACTAAATTATTACACATTTCAGAATTATTACACATTTCGGATCCTCTCAACTAATTTACATCTCATCCTGTGATTAAACCGTATAAAAAATTATGTATAATTGACCTTTTGAACCTTTTGATAGATTGGAAAAAATGAGAAGATTTGTATATTTAGATATACTAGTATCACATAATGGTTTGAAATGCCTCATCCTAAATTGATAATTTCCAAATCAATATCAACATATTTAGATGGAATTTGAACTATTCATCCCTGGGAATTCCTTCCTATAACCGATGACATCCCCTGAGTCTGAAACTGATTTTCCAGATATTTCCCAACCATCATTTGAGCCACCCCCGAAATCACAACGGTGGCTGAGATTATTTATAGCTCTCGTGCTAATCATTGGGGGTGCAGGAGCCATAACTTCGCGTTTACTGACTCCTGAAAAACCAAGTCCAGCATTAGCTAATGCTCAACCCCCAGCAGTAAAAGTCAAATTATCAACTGTACAAATAGGTACAGTCGAAGATACTACAGAGTATATTGCTAATTTAGAATCCAGGCAATCAGTTAATCTCCAACCCAGAATTCACGGTCAAGTAACCCAGATATTTGTAAGGTCAGGCGATTCAGTCTCAGATAGTGCCGCCATTATGCAAATAGATGCTAGACAGCAACAAGAAGCAGTTAATAGTTTATCCGCTGCTTGCTGCTCAAATAGCAAAAGCACAACTAGAAAATACCGGTGCTACACTCCAATCGTTGGAAGCAGAAAACTAGGTAAAGTTGCTGATTTACGCTTAAACTAACAAGATTACAATCGCTATTCTGAATTAGCTAATCAAGGGGCTGTAGCTCGTCAGACAAAAGATTTGTATTCAAATAAACTAGACACAGCTAAAGCCGAACTCAATGCCATAAATTCTCGAATTCAAGCCCAAAAAGCCAGCATATCTCAAGCGGAAAAATCCTTAGAACAAGCTGATGCAAATATTAGACAAGAACAAGTTCAGCTTCAGTATTATAAAATCATTGCTCCCTTTAGTGGTAAAGTTGGCGATATTCCTGTGAAAATAGGTGATGTAGTAAATATTTCTACGACACTAGCTACTATTACCCAAAATCGACTTTTAGAAGTGAAAATCCCTATTCCATTGGAGAAAGGACCCCGATTACGTCAGGGACTACCAGTAGAACTAATGAATGCCCAAGGTCAAACCTTGGCTAGTACAAAGGTATTTTTTATCTCTCCAAATATCAATAAGAATTCTCAATCTATACTCGTTAAATCACTTTATGATAATTCCGCAGGTTACTTGCGAGCAGATCAATTAACTCGAGCAAAAGTGATTTGGGATCAGCGCTCACGGGTTCTTATTCCTACTATAGCAGTATCTGGAATAGCAGGAGAAAATTTTGGATTTGTAGCCCAAACAGAAGAATCTCCTCAAGGCAATTCCCAATTAATAGCTAAACAAAAGCAAGTGCAGTTAGGGGATATTAAAGGTAATACTTACCAAGTAATTGAAGGATTTAAAGCAGATGAAAAACTAATAATTTCACGAGTACAAAATCTCCTAGATGAACTACCAATTATTACTGAGTAACTGGGGCATGGGAATTGGCGACTGGGGAATATTAGGGAGATGGGGAAATAATTTTCCTGATGCCCAATCACCAATCACCAATCACCAATCACCAATTATCAATTACGAATTAATTACAAATTATGTTTGTTAATTTCTTTATTAGGCGACCAGTATTTACCAGTGTCTGTGCTATTAGCATTTTCCTGCTAGGAGTAATTAGTATTCCCACCTTACCTACAACACAATATCCAGAAATTAGTCCGACTCAAATTATTGTCACTTCTAACTATGTTGGTGCTAGTGCAGAAGTGGTAGAAACCACTGTCACCTCTATTCTTGAACGGCAAATTAATGGGATCGAAGGCATTAAATACATGACTTCAAGTAGTAGTAATGATGGTACTAGCACCATTACAGTCACATTTGATGCTTCGCGGGACAAGGATATTGCCGCAATTGATATCCAAAACCGTATTTCTTTAGCTGAACCACAGTTACCAGATGCAGTCAAGCAAACGGGAGTGACTGTTAACAAGCAGTCTAACAACATCCTATTGGGCATGGGTTTGTACAGTGAAAACAAAGAGTTTAATAACGTTTTTTTAAGTAAATATGCAGATTTATATATAGCTGATGCCATGAAACGCATTAAAGGTATCAGTGAGGCGCGAATTCTTGGTGAACATCGTTATGCGATGCGTCTATGGCTTGATCCAAATAAATTGGCTACTCGCAATTTAAACACCGATGATGTTGTTGATGCTCTCAATGAGCAAAATTTACAGGTGGGTGTGGGGTAAATTGGACAACAACCAGCCCCAGAAGGTCAGATGTATCAAATTGATTTAAGAGCTATTAGTCGGCTCACAGAAACACAGGAATTCGACAATTTAGTGATTAAAACTGCGGCTGATGGTAGTTTGATTAAATTGAAAGATGTGGGTAGAGCAGAACTGGGCGCTCAAAACTATAGCTCATTTCTAAGATTTAAGGGTGAAGAAGGTGTAGGTATAGGGATATTAGCTACACCTGGCAGTAATGTTTTAAACGTTGCTAGGTCTGTGAAAAAGGAATTGGCGCGACTCTCCCAAAGCTTTCCACCAGGGATGATGTATCAGGTGGCATTTGATACGACAACCATTGTAGAAGGGTCTTTGAAAGAAGTAATTAAGACTCTTTTAGAAGCGATCCCACTCGTTATTCTTGTAATTTTGATTTTCTTACAAGATTGGCGCACTACCTTAATTCCTGTCATCACTATTCCCCTATCTTTAATTGGTACTTTCGCTTTCGTAAAAGTCTTTAATTTTTCCATCAACACTTTAACCATGTTTGGTTTAACCCTAGGAACAGGAATGGTAGTTGATGACGCAATTATTGTAGTTGAAAATATCTCCCGTTTAATTCAAGAAAAAGGCATTCCTCCCCGTAAAGCTGCGTCTTTAGCCATGATTGAACTCACTGGGGCGCTAATTGCTACTTCTTTGGTATTAATGGCTGTATTTGTACCAGTAGCTTTCTTCCCTGGTTCAACCGGACAAATTTATAAACAATTTGCGCTGACTATTGTTTTTTCTATCGCTATTTCGACTTTTTTAGCCCTGACTCTCACACCTTCCCTCGCTGCTTTATTATTACGCCAAAGTCCTCCACCTAGAGGTATTGTTGGTTTTACTTTTGGTATCATCAACGGCTTTTTAGAAGCCATGCGGCTGGGATATCAGCAAGTTTTGCTCTTGTTGACTAGAGTTAAAGCCATTATTTTAGTAAAATTTATAGCCTTAATTAGTTTCACTGGTTGGCTTTATTTAAATGTACCAACATCTTTTCTACCTGATGAAGATCAAGGTTATTTCATCACTATTATTCAAGCTCCAGAAGGTTCTTGACTCAAATACACAGGCAATGTGATTAGTCAGGTAGAAATAGGAATCCTCAAATTACCAGAAGTTACAGGAACTTTTGCCATTAGTGGCTTTAGTTTTAGTTGTACTAGTGGTAATAGTGGCGTAATTTTCAGTACCCTCAAATCTTGGGATGAACGGAAAAAGCCTAACCAGTCTGTCCAAGCCATAATTGGTCAATTAAGACAAATATTTTCCAGCATTACTGAAGCTAGTGTTTTCCGAGTTAATCCTCCCACAATTTGCGGTTTAGGTAGTTTTAGTGGTTTCCAGTTTCAGTTACAAGATGTGGCTGGTACTAATAGTTTAAATTCCATCTTGGAAATTGTCGGTCAATTTATGATGCGGGGTAATCAAACTCCTCGATTACAGGCTGTATTTAGCACTTTGAAAGCTAATACACCACAAATTTTAATTGAATTAGACTGCAATAAAGCTAAATTTCTACAAGTTAAAATTGACGATATTTTTAGAACTATACAAACTTATCTGGGTTCAAGATATGTCAATGATTTTAATTTTCTATCTCGCACTTACCGGGTATATATTCAAGCTGATTCTAAATTTCGTGCTAACCCAAATGATATTAATTCCTTGTATGTGCGTTCGGAGAATGATCAAATGATTCCTTTGAATAGTTTGGTAAAATTTACTTCGACTACGGGATCGCAAACTATTAATCATTACAATTTATTTCGTTCCATTGAAATTAACGGTTCTCCTACTCCTGGATTCATTTCTGGACAAGCAAGCATGGCTATGGAAAAACTAGCTAAGGAGATTTTACCCACCAGTATGGGTTATGAATGGTCGGGTATTGTAGCTGAGGAAAAAGAGTCTGGTGGACAAACACCAATAATTTTTGGTTTGCGTTTAATTTTTGTATTTTTGGTGTTAGCTGCTCAGTATGAAAACTATGTTGATCCTTTGATTATTATCCTTTCAGTTCCTTTAGCTATTATGGGGGCTTTAGCATCACAATATTTAGGGGGTTTAAGTAATGATATATTTTGCCGATTTGTATTAGTAATGTTGATTGGTTTAGCAAGTAAAAATGCGATTTTGATTGTGGAATTTGCTAACCAGTTACGAGAACAACAGGGTTTATCAATTACTAAAGCCGCAGTTGAAGCTGCACAAGGTCGTTTGCGTCCCATTTTGATGACTGCTATTTCTACTCTTTTGGGTATTTTTCCTTTAGCTGTGGCTACTGGTGGAGGTGCTGGTAGTCGTGAATCTGTCGGTACGGCAGTGTTTGGTGGTATGTTTGTAGCGACTTTTTTAAGTTTGTTTATTGTGCCAATTCTGTATATCATCATT
The DNA here is from genome assembly GCA_936914905.1 of uncultured Trichormus sp. Classification (GTDB taxonomy): domain Bacteria; phylum Cyanobacteriota; class Cyanobacteriia; order Cyanobacteriales; family Nostocaceae; genus Trichormus_B. Next base: position 5,055 of record CAKZGI010000181.1, read on the forward strand.
GGCACAATTCGTGAGTGTTTCCAACCTGTTCAAAAGTATCCGCATTTGGAAACGAGTGAGGATGATCAGGAAGTTTTATTTTATATAAATAAGATTTCTCACGCAAAGGTGCAGAGGTGCAAAGGAGGAAATAAGGTTTGCAAGGTGAAGTAAGGGGTAAGTTTCGCTTGATGAAGTTACAGGTTTTGATAAACTTTATCATCATTGCGTTTACCAACTCGAAAAATATCAACCAATTTATTATCGTCATCAATGGTGTACAAAATTCTATACTCACCCTGATCAATACGATAACCACCTTGATAACCTTTTAAAGCTGCATAATCTTGAGGACGAGGATTACCCTGAAGTGAGAGTATTTTCGATAGTACTTGTTTATACTATTTTGGAGATGTCTAATAAGTCTTTTTCCGCAGTTTTAGCAATCCTCAAAGTATAACGTTCACTCATTTGGACATTTGGCTATTATTTCTTCTATGGTGGTAAATCCTTCATTTTCTTCAATTGCACGGCGCAGTTTAGCAGAATTGCTTCTATTAGTTTAAACCCACATTTCGTACTTCATTCTATAGTACATGCGTACTTATAATAAATCACAAAGAGCTACGTAGTAAATACATAATTTAAATAGTAAACAAATAGACAATACGTAAGGATTGAGGTGGTGGGGTATTGACAATAAATTCAGGATAAAAGATGAGAAAATGAATGTAAATGAGCCTAAATTAAATAAAAA
>CAKZGI010000182.1 GCA_936914905.1 uncultured Trichormus sp.
TCCGTTTCACACCCATGAGCTCTCTCAAGGATCGGAACCGATCCGCTAGAAGACCTTTGGTCATCGCATCCACAAAATTGTTAGCCGTGGAGACCTTCTCTGGAAAGGCATTATTAGGCTGTCCGAAAGTACTTGGGTATCGGAACCTCACCTGGTTCGTAAGGATGATGATTCCTACCTCTTCTGCATTGATTTCCGGCCCCTCAACCAAGTCACTATCCATGACCACTATCCTTAGCCTTGCATCGACGACCTTCTAGACAAGCTAGGAAAATCCAAATACTTTACCTCACTTGATCTAGCTTCGGGTTATTGGAAAATCCCATTAGATCCCAAGGATGCCCACAAGACCGCCTTCTGGACACCGAATGGACTCTTCCAATTTACTCCAATCCCTTTCAGCCTCTCTGACGCCGAGAGTACCTTTCAACGCACAGCAAAAACAATTTTCAGCGACCTAATTGATCAAAACGTTATTGCAGTATACGTGGATGACATCCTAGTACATATACAGGACTGGCGCAACACATGGAGATCCTCTACGAGGTCCTCAAACGATTACATCAATACAACCTACGACTACAACCACGCAAATGTAAGTGGGGGAGCACTCAACTCAAGTTTTTGGGCTTTATAATTTCAGCGGAAGGCATACAGATGGATCCCGCCAAAGTAGCAGCAATCACAAATTACCCCCCTCCCACGTCGACAAAATCCTTGCAAAGCTTCCTCGGCATGGCTAACTTCGCGCTCCGTTTCATCCCAAACTTAGCAGCTATCACAGACCCACTACGTCACTTGTTAAAGAAAGACATTCCCTTTCATTGGACACCACAATGTGCCACAAGTTTCAACAAATTGAAGGCAATTCTACAAGACGCATCACTCCTGGCCCACCCAGATTTTTCCAAGCCATTCAAACTACAAACCAATACTTCTAACCTCGGCCTTGGCGCAGTATTACTTCAACAAAACAATAGCAACCAATGGCAGCCCATCGCATTTATTAGTCGATCCTTGTCATGTGCCGAAAACAATTACTCAACAACATAAAAAGAACTATTAGCCATTGTGTGGGCCTTCTCTAAATTTCACCCATACATTCATGGTTCAATACTGCAGGTTGAAACGGATCATCAACCATTGGTGTCCCTAATCAAGAAACAACACCCACCTGGTCGCTTGCTGCGTTGGACACTAGCTCTACATGATACCAATTTACATTGGTCTATTGTCGCGGTTCACATAATTTCATCGCCGACGGCCTATCTCGCACAGAATTTCAAGCAACACAATTCCTGCCCCCTCCGGTCAACCTACCAGTGGATAAAGAGCAAATGGCTACTCTCCAACAACAAGATCCTTACCTTCAAACGCTAGCCGCCCAACTACAATCCAGCTCATCAAATCCCACACACCAAAGATTCATGATTATCGACAACGTCATACACTATATCAGCCAACATAGTGAATCAAGGATATATGTTCCCACTCAACTTCGCCATGCCTACTTAGAGTTCTACCACAATCATCCATTCTCAGGCCACCTGGGTTTCCACAAAGTATTAGAGAAAATCCGACTGCATTATTATTGGCCTCAGATGCGGAAGAGCATAACCACACACCTTCTGGACTGCACATCTTGCCAACAAACCAAGACACCGCCCCGGAACGTTGGTCACTTGACCCCGATCACGGTAAGTGCCCCATTCGAGCTGGTGGGATGGGACCTAATGGGCCCATTCCCAGAAACCTCGAGGAGTAATCGGTACATCATAGTCATGACGGAATATCTGATGCGTTGGTACGAGGCCACGGCAGTCCCGGATTCCTCCGCGCATACGGTAGCCAACACCTTACTACACAAGTTAATCCTCTCTCATGGCTGCCCAAAACAATTGTTATCGGATCAAGGAAAACAGTTTGCAGGAGAAGTCATGGAAGTACTAACATCTAGTCTGGGCATCCGACGTCTCCTCACATCGCCCTACCACCCCCAAACAAATGGTTTGACAGAACGAATGAACAAGACCCTAAAACAAATGATAGCCGCATATGTAGACCCCTTACAATCCGACTGGGACCAGATATTACCTTTCGTCGTCCACGCACACAACACCTCCGTCCAAGCATCTACCCGCATCAGCCCCTTCCGAGCGCTCTATGGACGAGACCCCCGCCTTCCACCCGATTTGTCGGTCACCAACACTCCACATAGTCACATAGTAGGGAAGCTGCTGAATGGTGGTTATACTTGTGCTAGAGGCTCCTGCTCATCCGTACATCCTTACTTCGCAACCTACAAATAGCACAAACAAGACAGAAAAAATCTTATGACCAAGGAAGACATCCTGTGGAATACACCGTTGGAGACTTGGTTTGGACATACTACCCATTGCGGCGCAAAGGTTTGAGCGAGTCACTCATGCATCGGTGGATAGGTCCCTACCGCATTCTTGACCGCCTTCGCACCAACACCTACAAACTCTTACGCCTATCAAACGGCTCTACAACCACCGCACATGTAATCCTTCTAAAGCCCTACGGGACACACTCCAAACCCCAAGAAGATTCGGACACTTCACACCATCCGGCCACCAAAGCCCCCTTGGGCAATAGGGATAACATTAGTCGTGACACCACCACCCCACCACAATAGGCTACCCCCGTGATATCCTTTTAGGGGGGAGGTGTGGAGGGAAACTAATCCACCCTAACTTTAGAAAGGTAGCAACTGTTCTATTCATAATGAAGCCACCTACTTGTAACGCCCAAGCACAGCCAAGCACAGATGTAATGGGTATAAATATGGAAGCCATGCAATGTGAAAGAGGAGGATTTGAGAACGTGTTTCTGGTGTATTCCACAGTATTGTGAAATGCTCAAGATGTGAAATG
>CAKZGI010000183.1 GCA_936914905.1 uncultured Trichormus sp.
TATGAGAGGTTTATATATAATTGCGAGGGCTCATCCTTCATAAATGCAAGAGGTAGTGGCCCATCAAAAGTGGATCCCGAAGTACAATCATAAGTAATGGAAAAGTGATTCTTACATGCAAGTACTTATGTAGCGCTAATTTTAGATAAAATGTAGTCAATTAAAAGGATAATAACTACCTAGGTTTTTTAACTTTGTTAGCTTGTAACTAAGCTACTAGTTAAGCTTGATATCTCGATATATTTTGTATATGAAATTGTATGATTTTTTAGAGAATATATCGTGTTATTAATTACAAAAGATGATCTATACCCGAATAGCCTGAAATTTACAAACTTTATCTCAATCCCAATATCCAAAGTTTTACTATGGAGGATCGAGATGAGGAGCCAAAGTATGCATTCTCTGAGAAACTATACTTGGACCCCAATTTCCAAGATCATCATTAGCAACATCTTTTCTTTCTGAAGACATCCACTTTTTAGATCCTCGTATTGTTTGCATGCCGATATCCATGACTGGAAGTGAGCTAGTATGCAACAACTTGATCAAAATACCATATCTATTGTTGCGTAAATATCAATAATGAACGACATACATGCCAGTAGCATTCATTGAGAAATACGCCTATGTTATTGGTGGTGGAAATAGCCATGACGGTGGCTTGAAAAACCATTTAAGATCCCCTTTCTGAATTATGCAAAATGGGCCCTTCTTCCAATAGTTAATAAAAGCAAGACGTTTTAATATCGCAACTTCAGTCTCACCTTTTATTTCATCGAATTGCTCTTTCAGTGTATGAACCAATTGCACCCAAATATTCTTCACACTTTCTGCTGGATATGTCTCTGTATTATCAAAAATCTTAGAGCATCTAGCAGTCCATATATACCACATTGTAGTGGTGCATAGTAGTTCCCATACCCCTTGCATTTCCTTATCCATAATCGGCACCTCTACACGAGCTTCCTGTTCCACAACTAATTTTCCTCCTTAAATCTTGATAGTCAACTCATGTGAGCTTGCTTCATATTGGCATAGTGGCTGTGACACAGTAGCCCACACTGCCATCCCCCATGAGAAGGTGCCATCACGAAACATAAATGCCATAATCCTAGCCACTCTTTTCCATACTTGTTGTGCGGCTTGGCACTCCCACAAGCAATGTTTGAGTGTTTCAATTGCATTAAGACGACAACACACACATGTGCTCGGCCCTCCCGACTTTTGCAACCATTGGCCCACCGGTAATGCTCTATGTATCAATAACCATTGAAAGACGACTATCTTCATGTCTTGCTTTCTTTCCCACAACGCCATCCAAAACTTCGCTAGGAATTCAGTTGACACTCCTTGTTGGATCCAAAATTGGTGAGCTGTTAATGTAGTGTTACGTTGAGCTCCCACGATGTGCCGTCCAACCTTAACAGAGTACTGGAAAAAACCACACCTTCTACCAGAATAATCATAGGGATCTTTCCACCATAACCTTCCGGGATCCCATTGTAATCTTGTTAGGGGTTTCTTCTCAAACACTCTCAGCATCCAATGCGATTTTATTTCTTCGAGTGGTGGGTCTATGAACAATTTTGAACCATCATTGCCAAGGACTCTTATTTTAGAAAATGTTGCATACTCTAACTCCGATGATTGTGATTCTGTCTGAACCCTCATACCTCCATCATCATCCACCTCATAATCCAAAAAATGTCCATTACCTTGATATCCTCTTACTCCCACTAGTACTTGCAGTCTTGTAAATGCTCCTTCCCATTTGGTGGTTTGAAAAGGCCAGCCAGTATATGATAAGTTTCCTAGAACTTCCTGCACTTGTTCACATATAGTATGTCCTCCTCGCAGTGAGGATAAGTATTGTGATCTCTCATGGAGAGGCAGGTCATAGAAAGATTTCCAAGTATCAACCGAAGCTCCTATTCCTGCATCAAACTTGGCCCAATCTAATTTAGTTCGAGCTCCCAACATGTGCCCTGACAATAATTGCATATTAGGATTCCACACTAAGTGTTGTTGCAAATACTCTTCCTCAGACGTTGGTACATCATATCCCAACCCTTTTTGTACATGTGTCCATGCTCTCAACAGCCCATTGAAAAATTTGTCTTCCCAATTCCTCGACATCGCATACTTTTTGTTTGGTAAAAAGATCCATCTCACATGATCACCCCATGACCCACCCGTTGTTGGTGCACATTTGTACAATCTTTGCATTAATAAATGTTTCCAAGGATCTTGTCCTGGCAAGAGGCCGCGAACTATTACCTTCGCTAAGAGTGCCATACATTGGTCCATGGGATCAATAATCCCTAAACCCCCATGTCGTTTTGGTGTAATCAGCGTATTCCATGATACTTTTGCTCTTACGTGGCTTCTATCACTTCCTGCCCATATAAAGTTCTTAATCAATCTTCTGATTTGACCAATGCATGATTTTGCAAAAAGCCAAGAAGATGCAATATACCATACTGTGGACAACAACACATGATTGGCTATGATCACTCTACCTGCCAAGGATAACTTCGCATTTCCCCACAAAAACAACTTCTTTCTCAAAGTTAATAATAAAGGTGCAACATGTAGCTCTGGAGCCAAATCAATCCCAACTTGTACTCCAAGATATCTGACGGCTACTCCTCTTTGCGTCCATTGGAAGCCAGGATGCGGCCTCCAACTAGGAGGTGGTTCTGTGCTCACCCAAAATGCAACTGTTTTGGTCCAGTTCAATCTAGCTCCGGCCGTTGTACAAAATTGCAGCAAAACTTCTTGGACTTGTAGTAAGTTAGTTAAGCTCCCCTCCACATACAGTGTCGTATCAACTGCAAATTCTGAGTCTAAATTTTTTCCTCCTTCTATAGGCAATGTGATACCGCGTAAGGCAGTAGACTGTGCTGATAGAAATGCATGCATCGCTTCTGCAAATAGAAGAAACAAAAAAGGGGCAAGTGGGCATCCTTGACGAACAGATCTAGTAATGTTAAAACGAGGTCCAATTCTGCCAACAATCAACACTTGACTATATGCATTCCTATACAAACTAGAAACTCCCTTAATCCATGTTGCCTTGAAGCCCAACCTATGCATAGAACCCTCCAGAAAATTCCAGTCTACCCTATCATATGCTTTCTCAAAATCCAACAACAATACTGCCAAGTTTTGTTTCTTTTTTACAGCAAGTGCAGTGGTCTCCCAAAATGTGAAAACATTATCCACAATACTTCTGTCCTTCATAAACCCAATTTGTGATACATGGACTACCTTTGACAACACCTTTTGCAAGCGAAAACTGAGCATCTTAGCAAATATCTTGTAACTGGTGTTCAGGAGCGTAATTGGTCTCCATTTACGAATATCTTCTGAAATCCCCTCTCCCTTGGGTATTAAATAAATGAGCCCCTCCGACAAAAAAATTGGCATCTCTCTACTATCAAATACATGTTGGTAAGCAGCAATTAAGTCCTCCTTTAATATCTCCCAATATTTCTTGTAAAAATTTGGTGTAAGACCATCAAGACCAGGGCAACTACTATTAGACAGTGATTGTAAGGCATGTTCAACTTCTTGTTTAGTAATAGGTAACAATAATGAGTCCGTCATTTCTTGAGTAACCTTGGTCAGAATTTCTCCCCACGCCCTCATTCTTTGTTGTTGAATTTCCATTGAGATAGGTTCTTCTGATAGGAGATCAACGTAAAATTTTGTGGCTATTTCCCTTAGAGCATTTGGATCAGTTTCAAGTTCTCCATTTTCATTTCTCATACAACAAATGGCATTGGATTGCCTTCTTGGACCTTTGCAACTAAAAAATTGACCTGTACATCTATCCCCAAATTGTGTCCATCTAGATGCTGCATTATGATAGTGAAACTGGCTACGATTGTCTTCCATTTGTTGGACTTTCTTATGAGCATCCGCAAGTTTCATTGCCACCCATGTGCACTCTGGTCGAGCTTGTTGCAACCTTTGTAGGGAAGACAACGTTGCCCGCATCCTAATTTCCTTCTCACGATTTTCCATATATTCAGCCTTTGCCCTCAATTTAAAATGCTCGGATAATTCTAATAGAGCATGTGCCACCTTATTCGAAATGGATGCAACCATATTATCTTTTCTCTGCCAAATATCTCTAACTTAATTATATGAACAATCGTCTAACATGACTCATTCCGGTATCTTAAGATATATATTTGATATCATATTCGACTGACTAAAGGTTTGTAGTAAAACAAGAGCATGATCTGAAAAAACAGTACCTGGCATAATTTTTATTGTCCCCCCATGAGTAACAAAGGCCTCTCCAACATAGAATCTATCTAATCTAGAAAGGTTAGTTCCACCAATTCTTCTATCAGAACGAGTAAAAAGCAAAGATTCCTGGGATCTGTATACATTAGGCATATACCATGCGTCCAAGATTTGTAACTTCAAACACATTCGTTCCCAGGCGGCTAATTCCTCACCATGAATTGTTATTACGCTCCCTCCTTTTCTATCAAATGGGTCTTCAATCATGTTAAAATCCCCAGCCACACACCAATGATCTACCGATGGTAATGCATTAGTAATTTCACACCAAAATTGTTTTCATGTTGATGCATGATTTGGGGCATAAACATTCAAATAACCCCATGTTGTTTGCAAATCTTTTAAGACCACATATTGTGCTCTTCCAGGCACAATAATCTCCTTACATTGAATACATAATTTCCATTTACTAGCTATTGCCATACACACTCCACCTTGTGTACCGCTATTGCCAGTTGTAGAGGACCAGAACATTTCCCAGCTACCAGGTAATATGGTGCCATAGTTCCTCATTCTTTTCTCAATCAAATGGTGTTCCTACAACATCAAAACATCTAACGGCCCATCTGTAAGACATTTTTCCAATTCTTGTCTCAGGCGGCCTCTATATCACCGATATGAAGGACCTCCAAGGCCTTGAACATTCCATGTTAGTAATCCCATCAAAAACCACAAGAAGAAGAACCAATGGCTAGCCTGTGTGTCTTGAATGACGGTTCTAGAGAGCTTACTTCCCCTCCATCCTCCATCGTTACCATTTTCTCTTTGAGCATATCACAACCCTCCTTGATAAAACGCCAATGATGATGACCCCTTGCCTTGCCTTGGCTTTCTGATATCCCTTCTTCATGGATATATACATAACCGAAATCAAACAATACATTTGACGGTAGTTCCACAACCACATGCCTACGATTCATCGCATCCAAATATGGAACCAATGAAAAACTTGCATTCTCCAATCCCCTCAATAGCGTTTCTCCTAGTTGATGACCTTGCACATATTTAGAAAAATGCAATATTTGCCCTTTCATAGCTAGCATGACATTGGCATATGTCCATACATTTCTCTAATAACCACATAATGGAAAGGAGTAGCCAACGAATAGATTTTCTATTTGTTTCTGTCTGAATAGCACATGTACCCTTATTGCAGTTGCCTCATGAGCATCCTTTACTCCTAAATGTTGTGTAAAGTCATGGCCAAAGGGTGCTGCATAATCTAGGACTGAAAATCCACCATTTCCAACATCCTCCCTTGATAGCATAGCAATTCTGTTTCCAACATCCTTCCTTTGCTTTATGATATGTCCAATAGTTGCATACCCATCATTTTGTTGTTGAGTGTCTATATTCTCCTTCTGTACTCCTGAACTAGATGCCAACTGGTCTTGCATCTAAGCTTCTACTTCTAATACACTAAATACATTATGAGTCAGACATGCCTCTTCTGAAGGTTCTTTATGTGACTTGAAAGCATGACTAGCCTTTACTCGTGTCCACACATCTTTTCCTTTTTCTGTTTGCTTCCTTGCCACCAAAGTTTCATTGTCCAACTTCTTCAAGCATTTATCTATGTCGTGTCCCTCTTGTTCACAATAAGTACACCACCGTCTTTCACCTCGTGCTTTATCCCTCCTCTTAGAACAATCCTTAGATAAGTGTCTCATTTGTCGACAATAAAAACATTGTCTTGGCAGTCCAGCAAACTCAATTTTTTGCTCAATGGGCCCCCCCTTATCCGTTCGGTAGTATCACCTTTGTGGGTAGATTTTCCAAAGATCTTACCAAGAGTCGAGCTGACGAAAGGCCTGACATTCTCGACAATCTTGCTGCCATGGTTTCTTGAGATTTCACCAATGTTCCAACCCTAGATGCTATTGCTGGAAGCATCGGGAAATACTCCTTACATAACCCCGGAAAGACGATTGTTAATGGGATAATTCGATCCCCTTTTACTATGGCATCCATTGGATTAAAACCTTGTTTCCAAGGCATCATGAAAGCACGTCCACCTCTTTCATCAACCGGACTATGCTCTAATAACTTTGCCACTGAATCTGGTGTTTCCAATTCCACATGATAGAATCCTTTCCCCAAAAACTGTACTTCCTTTATCCTACCAATTATACCATGCATAGAAGCTTGTAAGAGATCTTTAAACTCACCTCTATTCGGTCGAACTCCCACCACTCTGCAAATCAACGAGAGGTGTGCTAGTTGCCTCATGTGTATGCAGTATGTATGTATATGTTT
>CAKZGI010000184.1 GCA_936914905.1 uncultured Trichormus sp.
TCTTTCCTAAATAGAACATGTACTTCTAAGAATCTAATCATATTCAAATAAACCCATGTCAGCATATGAGATAAGCCCAAACATCAATTTGAATCAAGTCTATTTGCCCTTGGTTCATTCACCTTGATCCCCAATTTTTTTCTTTCTTTGCAAAATGTATTACTAACCAAACCGATCAGATTATAATGTAAATATATGCATACACCTCCACATATGTTGACCTATGCGTGATAGTTATTCCTTGATAGAATGAATGTGCAATTTTTTCCGAATTTCCGTGGGAACATGACTATAAGCGATTCCTCCAAAAGTTTTGAGATGTCCAACATGTGGTTTTCTCCCAAACCAAAGACAATATGGTGTGTTTAATCCAAGTGCTTTATGTGGGGATCGATTCTGTAGGTAGCATGCCGTAGCCCCCGCTTCTTGCCAAAACTCGTGTTGTAGACCAGCCACTTATAGCATACTTCAACTGGTATCCAACTACAACTCCATTCTATTGCGGACTATAAGGAACCGAGTGTTCATGTCTAATACCATGGTTATTGCAAAGGGAAATCCATTCCTTTGAGCAAAACTCTCCCCCATTATCTCTGCAGATTGTATTGATCTTGGACTGACATTGATTCTCTACAAGAGCCTTGTAGGTTTTGAATGCATTGAATGCCCCTGCTTTGCTTTTTAAGAAGTACAAGATTGTGAATCTTGTAAAATCATCAGTAAAGGTAATAAAGTATCGGTTACCTGTTATAGAGGATGTTTGCATTGGTCCACATAAATCAGAATGAACTAGTTGAAGTGGCCTTAGGTTTCTATGAGTGTGGATTGGGAATTTCTGCCTGCATTGTTTTCCATGTATGCAGCCCTCACAAATAGATAAATATGTGAATGGTTTACTTGGTATACCTTCCATAAGCTGGTTAATTTGGCTGTGTTGCATAGACTTTGGATGTAAGTGTCCAAGTCGGTGATGCCATAGTAATGTTGCAGCGATCTCGTGGTAGCTTGACGCAATGTTTGCCTCGATTGGTTTGTTGTCTATTGTCCGGAGTGGGTATAGTCGTCCCATTTTTGGACAGATTGTTTTGATTTCTTCCCCTGTAGGTGACTTGTGACGAATTATAGCATAGTTATTGTGAAATTCTAATATGGCCCCATTTGAGGTAGCTTCATTGACAGATAGCAAGTTCTTTGCTAAACCCGGGACAAAATAGACATTTGAGATGCTTATAATATTTTTGCTGTTGATTGACAAGTTTATAGTACCTTTTCCAATAGCCATTTTCGTGCCATTGTCTCCAAAGCGTACCTCAAGTTGTTTTGACAGTGTAGTGTAATTGTGTAGCCATTCCCGACTGTTGGTTAAGTGGTGGGTAGCTCCTGTGTCAAAGAACCATAGATTTTCAGCAGTAGTCTGGAGTCCTGCCATAAAGCTTTCAATCTCCTCTTCCTCATATATTTCTTTTGTTCGAAGATGACAAGTGAATGCTTGGATGAATGATGAATCTTCATCATCAGTAGCAAAGGTGTCTTCCTCATTCGGAATTGATGCCGTATTTGCTTGAGGATAGAATCTTCTTTCTTTGTTTCGTTGGTCGTACTTCTTGTTCCGGCAATCCCTTTCAATATGCCCTAGTTTATGGCAATATCTACAACTTATTGTGGAGATGGTAATTGCGCTCGTAGCTCCCATTTGTTGAGGTTTAAATTTTAGATTTCTCAGATTGGGCTGATTTCCTTGTTGCCCTCTCATTGTTGCTGCCATGGCAATGGATCCATCATTTTTAGATCTTGGTTTCTTCCTTCGGAGCTCCTCTCTCCTCATTTTTGCGAACAAGGTTTTTAGGTTTGACGTGTCATCACTTCCATGTGTTGTCACGAAATTGTCCCATGAATCTGGTAAAGAACCCAAAATCATATCATATCTCATGTCTTCATCTATTTTGTTACCTGCTGAAAGGGCTGAATCGAGGGCTGATTGCCAATTTCGAATTAATGTCTCGATAGAATCGTCCTCGTTCATCTCCATTGTCACCAAATTTCGAAGTGTGTTGATTTTTGTTGTTCGGTCTGAAGGTTCATGTCTCTCTTTCAAGGTGTCCCAGATTTCTTTCGAGGATTTGAGGTCCTTGACCAAATCTACTTGTTCGTCACTAAGGTGCATTATGATTTCTATGCGCGCTTCAAGATCTTTCTTTTTCCATTCTATCAATTCGGGTTCTTTTGCAGGTATCTTTTCTTTGCCGCTTACAACATCTAGCAATTCGCTTCTTTCGAGGATAAGGTTCATCCTCAGCTTCCACATTCGGTAGTTGTTTTCTGTAAGCTTCTCCACCATATATTTCTTTGTAAGTGTTGACATGCAGGATTCTGTCTTTGCTTCCATCATTGTATGTAGTCTAGGATCTTTGGTTATGATAATAATTAATCTTATATTAACCTTGCTCTGATACAATGTAATAATTTTGAATACTTAGGAGGATAATAGTGAGAGGGAGATAGATAGGTAGATAGGAGCAAAGAGTTATGAAGCAACAATGTAATGCAAAGGATACTCAATTATATTGATAGAAAAAGATGATTTTATTATTGTTGATTACAATGTGGCCCTTTATAAAGCCATTCTTTCTAGATTATTGACAGCCAAGACTTTTCTAATAATAACTAATCTAATGGCAGCCAAGCTTGTGGCTGTTTTCCAACTAATATGGTTGCTTACACTAAATGTTGTATTTCTAAGTTCTTTGGCCGTTTTCTAATAATAAACTGAACCTTACTTTCTAACACCCCCTCTTAAGGTGAATGTTATACTTTTTGTCTTTCTATTTTTAATCCAATTTTATTACAACAATTATAATGTTTTTGTTGAGAAACGGGTTTGGTGAGGAAATCTGCCCACATGGTTGTTGTAGATGTGTAGTGGATTGTCATTTCATTTTCTTGGATGAGGTCTCGTATAAAATGGTGACGAGCTCGAATATGTTTGTTTTGATTCGTGATTTTTGGATTTTCAGCCAGCTTGATGCACGATTGATTGTCGCAATAAATCCTCATTTCTGGTAAAGTGAAGATGTCTAGTTCTTCGATCATTGTCTTTATCCATATTCCTTCTTTTGCTGTAAGTGTTGCCGCTACATACTCGGCCTCCGTACTTGATAGTGCCACTGAGCTTTGTCTTTTGCTTCTCCATGCTATAGCTCCTCTTGCGAACATGAAAACCATTCCAGAGGTCGATCGAGAGGTATCAATATCCCCTCCCCAATCCAAATCCGTCCAACCATCTAGTGGTGTATGAAGGTACCCATCAAGTTGGGAGGGATTTCGGAATTGGAAGCTTTGATATGTGAGGACCATATCCTTGGTATGTTGAAGATATCGGAGAACAAGTTTGAGGGCTTTCCAATGTTCTATGCCGGGATGTTGCATAAACCTAGAGAGAAAACCAGCACAAAAGGATAAATCAGGTCGTGTACAACTCACAAGATACCTGATGCTCCCCAAGATTTGTCGATAAGGTAAAGGTGCCATGATTTGCTCTTCCATTGGTGTTTGTGGACTATCATTAGTTGATAACTTGCAAGGGACTGTCATTGGTGTCTGGATAGGTTTGCAGTCCATCATGTCATATTTTTCCAATATTTCCTCCACTAATTTCCGTTGTGAGAGTGTGAAGGTACCTTCAGTCCTATTTCGAGTTACCTTGATTCCAAGGCAAAACTCTAATGGTCCTAAGTCTTTCACGGGGAACTTGTCCTGGAGTTGAGTAATTGCCTTCTTCATAGCACAAGAAGAATTTGAAGCAATAGGAAGATCATCAACATAAACCCCCAAGATGACAAAGATGTTACCGTCCTTGCGGATGTATAGGTTAGGCTCCGATTGAAGGCGCTTAAAACCAATGGCTTCAAGATTGGTATGTAATTTGAGATGCCACATTCTTGGTGATTGCTTTAGGCCATATAACGATTTCCTGAGTTTGCATACATACTGTGGGTGCTTGTTGTCTTCAAACTACGGGGGTTGCTTCATATATATGTCTTCGTTAAGGTCACCATGGAGGAAGGCTGTTTCCACATCGAGATGATGGAGCTCGAGGTTGAAACCAGCAGTGATGCTGAACAAGAGTCGTAATGGAACCATCTTTAGTGTAGGGGCAAAAGTGTCATTGTAGTCAACACCGAAGATTTGTCGACACCCTCGTGCAACTAAGCGAGCTTTGAGTCTACCTATATTTCCATTGGCATCACATTTCTTGGTTAGAATCCATTTACACGAAATGACATTCTTACCTTGGGGTGGAGGTATTAGTGTCCATGTGTTATTTTTCTTCAAGGCATCAATTTCTGTACACATGGCTTCTCTCCATTCTGAAGCATTGGTGCTACGGAGGGCTTCTTCAACTGATGGATGCATACCCTCTTCCTCATAATCATCAATGGAATGAGTGTCATCACCAGCGTTGAGGTCAACAAAGAGTGCTTCCAATGGTTCGGTGACCGCATAGATCTCACTTAGCGACCTATGCCTCTTCTTGGTTGGGTTCGGACAAGGTATAGTGTGAATTGCACCTTTATGTAGGGTTTCATCAGTAGATTGTTGACACAGGGCCAACGAAGGAGAAGTCGAGATGGAAGGGGTTGACAGGTTAGAGCACAAAGAGCTGCTGTGTCGCCGCCTTTCTTGCGCAGGTTCCTGCTCGTATGGATCATCAATCTCTGTTGCAGGATGCGAGCCATCAATCTCTGTTGCAGGTAAATGAATTGGTTCTTCTTCTCTTACAGGTCTGAGTTTTCGTGGCGGATGCGAAGTCGAGGGATCAGAGCACAGAGGATTTCTCCGTCGCCTCCATACTTGCACAGGTTTTGTAACTGATGTCTGCGTACACTGTCCATCAGTGATTATTGCAGGTTGGTGATTTGGTTCTTCGTCATAAGCAGGTCTGTGTTGTCGTGCCTGACACAAGGCTGATTGGTGTTTGCATTTGTTGATCTGATCACCAATAATTGCTGCAGGTTCCTTGTTGCTGTCTGGCCATCCTCCTCGCATGTCTTGTTGCCATGTCAGTATTGATTGATTTGCCTGTTGCTCACTTTGTTGTTTGTGGGCCGGATCACCGATTGCTCCAGGTTGTTTTCTTCCTTCTTCCCCTTGTGATGGTAGTGTGAATATTGTTGATGAGTCATGAATATGTTGATTTGCTTCCCCTGTTTTTCCGCTTGATTGTTGGTATGTGTCTCCATCATGATCTTTTTGTTGAAAGAGTCCTTGTTCATCGAATGTGACGGACCTATTATAGAAGAATTGTTTCTTTTGGGGCACATATAGTTTATAGCCTTTTATTCCATTACATTCACCATACCCTACGAACACACACTTTACAGAGTGAGAGTCCAATTTTCTTCGAATTGTAGATGGAACATAGTTGTACGCAGTAGCTCCAAAAATTCGTAGATGCCCGACATGAGGTTTTCTGCCAAACCAGAGAGAATAGGGAGTATTGGAGCCAAGTACCTTATGTGGAGATCTATTTTGTAGATAACATGCTGTGGCCACCGCTTCTTGCCAAAACTCATTGTGTAGGCCAGCCACTTGTAGCATACTTCGACTGGCATCTAACAATGTTCTATTTTTTCTCTCTGCAACTCCATTCTGTTGCGGATTGTAAGGAATCGAGTGTTCATGTCGAATACCATGAGTATTGCAAAAGCAAATCCACTCTTCTGAGCAATACTCTCCACCATTGTCAGTTCGAATCGCAGTTATCTTGGCCTGACATTGATTTTCAACTAGCGCCTTGTATGTTTGGAATGCGCTGAATGCTCCTGCTTTATTCTTCAAGAAGTACAAAACAATGAATCTTGTATACTCATAGGTAAAAGTGATAAAGTAACGGTTACCAGTTATCAATGGTGTTGGTACTGGTGCACATAAATATGAGTGAACAAGCTGAAGTGGCTTCATAGTTTGATGTGTGTGGAGTGGATATCTTTGCCGGGATTGCTTTCCATATATGCAACCTTCACATATGTGTAGCTGGTGGAATTGTTTTCTCGGCATACCTTCCATAAGTTGTTGTGCTTCGCTGGTCTGCATAGATTTTGGATGCAAGTGTCCCAGATGGTGATGCCATAGAAGTGTTGAATCAACTTCCGGATAGGTTGAAACTATGTTTGCCTCGATGATTGTGTTGTCCATTGTTTGAAGAGGGTATAATCTTCCCAATTTTGGACAGATTGTCTTAATCACTTCCCTTGTAGGTAGCTTGTGGTGGATTATAACGTGTTTATTGTGGAATTCGACTACAGCTCTATTTGATGTAGCTTCACTAACGGAGAGCAAGTTCTTTGCTAGCCCCGGCACAAAATATGCATTTGAAATACTTATTGTATATTTTTTGTGAATTAACAAGTTTATAGTACCTTTTCCAGTGGTTTCGGCAGAGTAACATAATTGTGTAGGCATTCTCGATTGTCGGTTAAGTGATGGGTAGCACCTATGTCGAAGAACCATAGGTTCCCAGTAAATGTTTGGAGTCCTGCCATAAAACTTTGAATATTTGCCTCTTC
>CAKZGI010000185.1 GCA_936914905.1 uncultured Trichormus sp.
GCTACTGGTGGAACACCTATGGCAAGCTACCTTATCATCCAGCAAACTCGATTCTGCTCTTATAGGGGGAATCAAGCAGTCCCAAGGGTTTCAACTAATTTACATTTTGTAACATAGTTATGTTTATTTGTGTCTACCTACTTAGAGATAGTTGATTGTATTGCTGAATCAAAGGATAAATTGATGTGTAGAGGTGTTCCATTGGAATATCTCTACAAAATTTTTAGACAAAATAAACCAATAATTAAAAATATTTAAAAAGCTGAGGCTGTACTCATTTTTAATTTTTAATTCTGCCCTGCGGTACTAGCCACTTTTCTATCAACCAGCCAAAGATTAGCTACAGCATATTTAACGACCAATGATTCTTGTGTCGCATGACAAGAACTCTTTAAAACTTGAGTTTTCACTGCATCTTTTACAAGTTTAGCTTGGTAAGTATACAGAGAACCAGCCGGGTTTTCATAGGTGAGATCTGCCAATATTGTATTATTATCCATACTTTGCTCTAAGATTTTACCTGCTACTTTATAGTTAAACCAATCCCATCCTTGACGGAGAATTATTTCTCTTTCCAAAATCTGTAATGTTGATGCTAAAAGTCCCCAACCACGATAAACTTTATGCAAAAATTCAATATCACCTGTTCTGGTTAAAATTGATCTAAAGGAATCCTGATCCAGGACACCATAATATCTTGCTTCTGGCAAATCTATGGCTGTGGGTGCAAACCGATGTCCTCCAAAATGGCTGGATTTCCAAATCCTTACATCATCCAATTTCAAATCAGAAATAGTATTTCTAGCATAAAAGTAAAAAGGATTGCCATATCTGGCACAACACTGATCATGGCTACCATGTGTACAAACTAAAATATCTCTGGTGATACTTGTTTCTATTTGATAATCAGGTTTTCCACCTGATAACCATTTTCTCACAACTCCAGCTGCTTGTTCAATATTTGGTAATTTAAATTCTTGCTTGTGGTAGCCATTGCTTAAACCCTGTTGTTCCTGATAAATCAATAATGTAGTTTGTTCTACTTTATGTGATTGATCATTAGCAATTAATAGAAACCTAATGGATAATTGACGCTGCTGTACTTCTTCAACTAACATCCGCAAGTTATCGGGAACCCATTTTGATTGAAATGCTTCTGACATCCAAGGTTGTAGACATTCTACCAAAATGTAAGTTTGGTAGTTTGTAGCACTACCAATAATATCTTCTCCTAGTTGCCGGGAATAGTCAGAGCAGAAAAAATGATTCATATAAATTTACTCAAGAACTGATTTTATAGACAAAGGTAAGGGAAATATAGAATTGTGTTTCTAGCTACCAGTTTTAGTTTTAATAGGCTTAACAACTAAAAACTAATGCTATTTTATAATTTTCCGGTTTTTCAAAGTCTTTCCGGTTAATAAATTTTCGATCTCTAACACTCTATAGACCTTTTACAGAATTAATTTTATGTTAAAATCGCAGTTATCTTTGTTTTAGCCAAAAGTTAGAGTTACACGGTTATGTTTGAATTAGTGAGCGCAAAGAACACCAAAAATACATAAAATCTAAAACTATGTATCATACTACAGAAACAATTTTGCAAGAGGTCTAATATATCTAAGTAGGTGGGCGGGAAAATTTATAACCATGTCATGGCGAATGCAGTAAAGGGGAATCAAGCAATCCCAAGGGTTTCAAGTAATTTACATTTTGTAACATAGTTATGTTTATTTGTGTCTACCACTTATAAGAAGCATTACCGTAAAAGATAGATTAATTTGGTATCTAATTTTATTCAAGAACTCAGAAAATTTTACCTGCTGCAATTTTGTGCTGATCAAATCAAATTTGACGCTTTTAGCAAAAAAATTAACCTTTGTTAGAGTGGGGTAAACGCAGTTAGTCTGAAGCTAACTAAATGTTTGAATGTACTTAAAAATATAATTAGTATTATTTTTAACTGCAGATTAATTTGTAAATTCTTGTATAAATTATCCATATTTTTAGCAAAAATCTTTATGTGTATAGATAAATATATACATTGATCGTCTGGGTTTGTATCCGCTTTGTTCTTCTTATTAAAAAAAAATCAATAAGTTTTAAAAAAATATAGTCTGTAAAGCCTTTATAAGGATAAACATTCATAAAATGTAACTTATGGATTCAATATTAGACCGTTTAACTTACTCTAACTACAACACATCTATAATCGATGCCATAAATCAGACCAAACGTAGAAAAAAAGAGAAGTATAAGGTTTTCTCTATGTTCCTGTACTCAACAATCTCTAGGATACTGAAAGTCTGAATATACTTTTATTTTGATTGTCTGTATCAAGAGTAACAGAATTTTTTTGTAAAAGCAAGTATTTAATAAATTGTCTCATTTTGCTAATTTTTATCAGTATCTTTAGTTTAAATAAGTTAAAACTATATTGCATATAAGATATCATTAAGATTTTCAATACAATAAATAGCTTTTTCGCTATGTTACAAAATATTGTAAGGAATTCAAAAATTCCCATTATGGTTACCACTATCTCAGCAAGGTACAGGAATAAAGAATTAACGCAGATAAATTTGTACTTCTTAATGAGGAAAGGGTCACATTATGCACGACTTAAAATTTTATTGACGAGATAATGAGAATGGGTCATGGGTAATCAATCGGTGATGAGTCAGACTGATTTCCTATCACCAATTACTAATTACCAATTACCGATTATGACATTAATATTAGCTCTTGATTTTGGTGGGACTAAACTAGCAGCAGCCACAGTGGAAGGTGGCTCTAGGGAATGGTTGGACTATGAAAATCGCCTTTCACCTGCAAATGCAGATGCTTTGAGTGATATCAAAATCATGCGATCGCTCATTGATTCTGTGCTAGATAGATGTAAACCCGATGCTATTGGTGTGAGTTTTGGGGGACCAGTAGACGCAGCCACCGGACTTGTCCGACTTTCTCATCATGTTCCTGGTTGGGAAAATATTCCCCTCAAACAACTGCTAGAAGAAGAATATAATGCTCCTGTCAGTGTGGATAATGATGCTAATGTCGCTGCTGTCGGTGAACATCGCTTTGGTGCTGGACAGGGATACGATAGCTTATTTTACATCACTATCAGTACAGGTGTGGGTGGCGGTTGGATACTCAATGGTAAACCTTGGCAGGGTGCAGGTGGTATGGCGGGGGAAATTGGACATATAGTTGTAGATCCCACTGGGCCAGTATGTCTGTGTGGAAAGCGGGGATGTGTAGAACGTTTAGCCTCGGGTCCTTATATGGCACAAAATGCAAGGAAACTTTTGGAGAAAGAAGCTCATAATTCCCCAACCAGCACCAGAGGAGAAATACTTAAATATTTAGTAGGTAACGATTTAGACTTAATTACCGGGCGAATAGTGAGTGCAGCAGCAGCACATGGCGACGAATTAGCCAGAGAAGTATTATATAAAGCCGCTTGGGCATTAGGTGTAGGTATTGGTAATGTGGCTAACTTGATGAATCCCCAACGCTTTGTTTTAGGTGGTGGTGTCACCAAAGCCGGGGATAGTTTTTGGGCTACAGTACGCAAGGTAGCCCAGGAAACCGCACTACCAGAAGTAAATTTTGAGGTAGTGCGCGCGTTATTGGGAGATGATGCCCCGTTGTGGGGGGCTGTGGCCTTGGGTTTGGATGTTGTGAAGTAAAATATCTTAGCGATCGCGTTTTGGAGAACGACGTGATGAAGACGTACTATGACCAAACTTTTTACCATCTTTAGAAGATGGTGCAGCCTTACGTTTACCCAATGTCTGTGGTGAGAGTTTAGGTTTACTACCACTACCAGAACCAACCATCTCCTGATCAGGTCCAGGCTGGGGGGTTTTTGCCTACGTCCATTTTGAATTAGTTCCGGCTTAATCTCTGGGTTAATTCAACAACTTCCAATGGCAACTTCTGCTGAATCAGTTTTTCAATATCTGCCAACAGATGGTATTCATCAACACACACCAAAGATATAGCTTCACCTCTTGCACCAGCGTGGCCTGTGCGACCAATACGATGCACATAATCCTCCGGTACATAGGGCAAATCGTAATTCAGAACATGGGGTAATTCACTGATATCAAGACCCCTAGCAGCAATATCCGTTGGTACCAGTACCTGTAAACTACCATTTTTGAACTTTGCTAAAGCGTGGGTACGCCCCCCTGACTTTTATTACCGTGAATTCCCAGTGCTTGAATACGGTCATCGTTTAACTGCTTCACCAGACGGTCAGCACCGTATTTAGTCCGAGTAAACACCAGCACTTTATACCAATCATCTTGTTTAATTAAGTCAGCAAGTAATTGACGCTTCTTGTCACGGTCTACCTGATAGGCTCTCTGTGTGATCGTATCAGCAGTAACATTACGGCGTGCCAACTCAATCATCGTCGGGCGATTCAGCAACCCTGCGGCTAGTTCCTTGATTTTATCAGATAACCTAGCAAATAATAACAAATTTTGGCGTTTTTTTAGGCAAAATCGACATAATAAGGCGAATATCACGAATAAAGCCCATATCCAGTATCCGATCTGCTTCATCCAGCACCAAGACTTCAATGCGTGATAGGTTCACCGTTCCCTGTTCCAGATGGTCTAACAACCGACCTGGGGTAGAAACCAGAATATCTACACCACTCTTCAAGTCCCGTTTCTGCGGATTGATACTAACACCAGCAAACATCGCCATTGATTTCAGCTTCAGGTACTTGCCATAATCATGGACCCTTTACCCGTACAGCGAGTTCCCGTGTGGGAGTAAGAATCAAGGCCTGGATTCGCACCCATCCAGTAGAATTGCTTTTAACATTCTTATTTGATGACAACTGATGCAGAAGTGGCAGGGTAAAACTTGCGATTTTTCCAGTACCAGTTTGAGCGCCCGCTAGTAAATCCCCACCCGACAATACCCTCGGAATCGCCTGGATTTGAATTGGCGTGGGTTTTGTCTATCCTCGCTCTGTAACTGCGCGAATGATTTCAGGGGACAAGCCGAGATTAGAAAAAGACATAAAACTCCGTAAATAACATCGGCCTGTCGCTCATCACAGCGTCAGTCTTAGGCCGACGAATAGTTTGAAGGGCTGCATGGGCAAATCGCGCCAAGACTGAGAGCAAATACCGCAGCACTGAATTTTAAGAGACTTTGACTATTTATTGACAATAAATTTGTCAAATTAACCACAAGTTATACTAAAATTAAGTCTTTCCAGTTCATAACTTGGGTCTAGGACACCGATTCATTAATCCCAAAAACCTCGTTTATATAAGGGGGGAGCTTGATATTTTATTGGGTAATCATCTCTTATTTAGGTTTGAATAAAAACCAATTTGTAGAGATATTTTAAATACCTCTACCGTTGCAATTCATTAATTTTGGTTGCTGGTTTTAATAGTGTAGGTTGGTTGAGACTGCGGAAATATAAACCACCAATAGTCAACCAAAATAGTATATATCCTAAAGCTTGTGCTAAATACAATTTCTGGTTATAAGCAAACAGGGTTTTTAGCAAAATTCCAGGAAATTGTTTATCAAGTAAGATTTCAGAAAAATCCCAAACTTGCAAATCTAAAATACAAGCATTACTTCCTAGTTGACAAATATTCATGCCATTAATTTGGTTATAAGCCATGACTGCAGCATCAAGATGATGGAGAGCAGAAATTACTAAACCAGAGATTATTATTAATAATAATATCCCCATCCATTGCAAAAATTGGCTGAGGTTAATGCGGATACTCCATTTAAATAAGAGCATTCCGATTAATACTGCTATGGTTAGTCCTCCTATTGCTCCCAATACAGGTATTAAGCCAGATTGAAATTGGGCAACAATAAATAATGCTGTCTCTAAACCTTCTCGGAAGACTGCAATAAATATTAAGGTAAAAATTACCTAAGCTGCTTTTTTGTCTTCATCCAAAGTTCTGTAACCAGTGCTTTGGATCTCAGCTTTTAGGAATCTTGCTTGTTGTGTCATCCAAATTAACATCCAACTCAGCATAGAAATTGCTATTAACCCTAATCCCATTTCAAATCAATTGCTTGAAAACTAGTGCATAATAGCGCAAATCAGAGGTTTGTAATCCTTCGATGGTTAAGTTAAGAATTAACCCCACAACAAAACTATCTATTACTGCACTGACAACACCTAAATATACCCAGCGATGTAATTTTTGTTGTTGAGCTTGCTGTAAACAAGCAAAGACAATTCCCACCACTAAAGCAGCTTCTACACCTTCGCGTAAAGTAATGAAAAAAGTTGGCAATGCAGGACTCCAATTCATAAGATATTAATTAGCTATCATTTATTACTATAAAACATAATTTAAAATTACTGCCAGGATTACGGAGTTAAGCAAAGCCCAATGGATACAAGAAAGTTTGTACGAGAGATGCAAGCCTGAAACAATATCTGAAGCGGGGCTAGACAAACCTTTAAGAGAATTCACTATTTGGGATATTGAAAGCTTCGGAGGATACTCCAACAAAATATGAATATAGGGCATCGCCACGACATTAAACGCATAGGGAGTGACTGTCAGACTGCAAAGAGAGCAAGTTAGGATAGTGGATTAAATAACCTGTAACTCTGGTTTAGGAGTGTAATTCCATTGGG
>CAKZGI010000186.1 GCA_936914905.1 uncultured Trichormus sp.
TTGAGGAGTGGGGGAAACTTCAATTTCTGGAGTCGGTGGTTTTTCTACCTGGGGTTGAGGAGTGGGGGAAACTTCAATTTCTGGAGTCGGTGGTTTTTCTACCTGGGGTCCTATCTGGGGTTGCGGTGTAGGAGAAAATTCAACCTTGGGCGTTAAAGTAGGTGTAGGTTCAGTAACCGGAATCTTAGTTATGTAATTCGGGTCTACAATACCGCGCACCTCATTAGCCGTAAGTTCCCCTCTGACAATTCTTGAAAGCGAGTCTTTACCTTTGGGTTCGTAGTTAATAAGTCTAGCTGTACTGTTAAAGACATTTTTAACAGGGTTGCCTTGGTTATCAAGGAATTCCAGTTTTACCCAGTTTTTACCAGGTGTAAAACCTTTGAGATAAACTGACTGCCAGCGATCAAGAATAAAGCTTTCACCATTAATTGAACAACGAATACGCCAGTCGCTGATTGTGTCATCAGGATTATCTTCAGCAGCAATATGCAAAGGTGCATTAGTTAAGTAAAAATCCAGCATAATAGGTTCTGCACCGTAACTAGCATTAGGACGACTATAAGTCAGGAGGGGTAAATTGGGGGAAGGATTGTTATCATCAGTTTTAGTAAAAATATGAAATCTTATTTGGGCATAAGCACCTTCATTTTTAAAACTCTCATGCCAAGGACGCGACGCAAAAACACGCAATGTATGTGTACCTGCAGACAAGTCTGATAAAACTAAAGGTTGATTTAGATCATAAACCGCTATGTAAGGTTGATTGTCAATAATGACGTGCAGATGAGGTCCTAATTGCCATTGGGGATCTTTAAATATTGGTAAGTCTTTAACCTGGAAACGTATTGTAATAGTATTGTCTTGAATAACTTCATCTGCCGTAGGAGTAATAATTGTTATTAGTGGCTGATAAGGTTCCAAAATCGGGCGTAGTTCTTGAATTACTTCTGGTGGTGCAGTTTCTGAAAATTGCCGAGATACTTGGGAGATTTGTGACCCAGTCTTTTGATTGTGAATAGATACTTCTTGGCTTCCAGCTTTTCCAGTACAACTGATTAAACTCAAAATTAGCAGTAATGTCATTACCCATTTGAAAATAGGGAAACTCTGAGAAAGGAGTTTCTCTACAGCCGTCTTTTGTCTAGATTTCATACTTTCCATCTTTTTGATTGTCTGTCTTCAACACCATTTTCTTTTGTTTTCTTCACCACAACCCCACAATGCCAGTACCCACCCTCCGGGAAATTGTAAAGGTCTGGGGTATAGGGGAAGAAAAAAGGCAGCAGGTAGCAAAAAGAAAAACTTTATCCTCTGCACCTCGCACCCTGCCTCCTGAATTTTTATGAAGATTTTTTACTTCTTTATCATAAAATTTGCGAAAATGTAATATTTTTGACAGAACTTTCCAAGTTAACTCGAAGAACAACGAAAATATACAGGCAGAACAGCAATATTTACGGCTATATTCAGGATTAAGCATAAGTTTTAAGAATTGTTATAGTTTGTAAATTAAATAGAAAAAGTATTGACTTTTTTACAATAACTTTGAATATAAAAGGCAGATATAACAATAAATCTAGCGAGTTTGAATTATTGTTAAAATCTCTCCAACAATGTACAAGTACAGACTCTATAATTCAACAGAAACAACAAATCCACATGACTCCAGAAAATCTCTGGAAACGACGAGTAAAATTCACTCGGTGGTATCCATGATTCCTCATTCCTTATTGACAGAGGAGGTCGAATGACGATTAGTCCTCCGGAGCGAGAGGAGAAAAAAGCAAGAGTCATCGTTGATAAAGACCCTGTACCCACCTCATTTGAGCGATGGGCACAACCTGGACACTTCGATAGATCCTTAGCTAAAGGTCCAAAAACAACAACCTGGATTTGGAACCTCCACGCCCTCGCCCACGATTTCGATACGCATACAAGCGACTTAGAAGATATTTCCCGCAAAATCTTCTCCGCCCACTTTGGCCACCTGGCTGTAGTGACAATCTGGTTAAGCGGAATGTTATTCCATGGCGCTAAGTTCTCTAACTACGAAGCTTGGCTGACCGATCCATTAGGAGTTAAGCCCAGCGCCCAAGTAGTTTGGCCTATTGTGGGACAAGACATTTTAAACGGTGATGTTGGCGGTGGCTTCCACGGCATTCAAATCACCTCTGGCTTGTTTCAAGTATGGCGTGGCTGGGGTATTACCAACTCCTTCCAACTCTACTGCACTGCAATTGGCGGCTTGGTATTAGCAGGTTTATTCCTGTTTGCTGGCTGGTTCCACTACCACAAACGCGCTCCTAAACTGGAATGGTTCCAAAACGTGGAGTCCATGCTGAATCACCACTTGCAAGTATTGCTAGGTTGTGGTTCCTTGGGATGGGCAGGTCACTTGATCCATGTGTCCGCACCAACCAACAAGCTTTTGGATGCAGGGGTTGCTCTTAAAGATATACCCTTACCTCACGAATTCATTTTGAATAAGGATCTGTTGACAGAGTTGTATCCCAGCTTTGCCAACGGTTTAGCACCTTTCTTCACTTTGAACTGGGGAACTTATGCTGACATTCTGACCTTTAAAGGTGGTTTGAACCCCGTAACAGGCGGTTTGTGGATGACTGATATTTCTCATCACCACTTAGCTATCGCTGTACTGTTCATCATCGCTGGTCATATGTACCGTACCAACTGGGGTATCGGTCACAGCATCAAAGATATCCTAGAGAACCATAAAGGCCCCTTCACTGGTGAAGGTCACAAAGGTCTTTATGAAAACATGACCACCTCGTGGCACGCTCAGTTGGCTACTAATCTGGCCTTCTTGGGTTCTTTGACAATCATCATCGCGCATCATATGTACGCGATGCCTCCCTATCCATACTTGGCAACTGATTACGCTACACAATTGTGTATCTTCACTCACCATATTTGGATCGGTGGTTTCTTGATTGTTGGTGGTGCTGCTCACGCAGCAATCTTCATGGTGCGGGATTACGATCCCGTTATTAACCAAAACAACGTTCTAGATCGTGTGATTCGTCACCGTGACGCTATAATCTCTCACCTCAACTGGGTTTGTATTTTCCTCGGCTTCCACAGCTTTGGTTTGTACATTCACAACGACACAATGCGCGCCTTGGGTCGTCCCCAAGATATGTTCTCTGACGCAGCAATTCAGTTACAACCTGTATTTGCTCAGTGGGTACAAAACCTTCACACACTAGCTCCAGGTGGTACAGCACCCAATGCTTTAGAACCAGTTAGCTACGCTTTTGGTGGCGGTGTATTGGCTGTAGGTGGTAAAGTCGCAATGATGCCCATAACTTTGGGTACAGCAGACTTTTTGATTCACCACATCCACGCTTTTACCATTCACGTAACTGTTCTTATTCTGCTCAAGGGCGTACTGTACGCCCGCAGTTCTCGTCTGATTCCAGACAAGGCAAATCTAGGCTTCCGCTTCCCTTGTGACGGACCTGGTCGTGGTGGTACTTGTCAAGTATCAGGTTGGGACCATGTATTCCTGGGACTGTTCTGGATGTATAACTCTTTGTCAATTGTTATTTTCCACTTCAGCTGGAAAATGCAATCTGATGTATGGGGTACTGTAGATGCAGATGGTGTGGTAGAACACATCACTGGTGGTAACTTTGCTCAAAGTGCCATCACCATCAACGGTTGGTTGCGTGACTTCCTGTGGGCGCAAGCTACGCAAGTCATCAACTCCTACGGCAGTGAACTGTCTGCTTATGGACTCATGTTCTTAGGAGCTCATTTCGTTTGGGCATTTAGCTTAATGTTCCTGTTCAGTGGTCGTGGCTACTGGCAAGAACTAATTGAGTCCATCGTTTGGGCGCATAATAAACTCAAGGTAGCTCCTACCATTCAACCCCGCGCATTGAGCATTACTCAAGGTCGGGCTGTAGGTGTGGCTCACTACCTACTTGGAGGAATTGCTACAACTTGGGCATTCTTCCATGCACATATCCTTTCAGTAGGGTAGCAATCAGTTGAATTTTGGATTTTGGATTTTAGTAAGGCATCGCAGCAAGTTCTTTCTCTATGGTGGTTTTCCCCATAAGCGACTGTCATACCACTTCGTGAAGCTACCCTAACTCCGTAGCCACACCCGAAGGGATTTTAGATTCAATCCAAAATCCAAAATCTAGAATCTAAAATTTTGCTGATACCTGATGGCTAAAGGTCAGAGGACATATCAAAACCTATGGCAACAAAATTTCCAAAATTTAGCCAGGATCTCGGACAGGACCCGACTACTCGTCGGATTTGGTATGCGATCGCTACAGGCAACGACTTTGAAAGCCACGATGGCATGACAGAAGAAAATCTTTACCAAAAGATTTTCGCCACTCACTTCGGTCACTTGGCAATCATCTTCCTGTGGGCATCCAGCCTCCTGTTCCACGTAGCCTGGCAAGGTAACTTTGAACAGTGGATCAAAGATCCCCTCCATGTCCGTCCTATCGCCCATGCGATTTGGGATCCCCACTTCGGTGCTCCAGCAATTGAAGCTTTTACCCAAGCTGGCGCAAGCAATCCTGTAAACATTGCCTATTCCGGTGTTTACCACTGGTGGTACACCATCGGAATGCGGACAAACCAAGAACTGTACACCGGTTCTGTAGGCTTGCTCCTGTTGGCAGCATTGTTCTTGTTCGCTGGTTGGTTGCACTTGCAACCCAAGTTCCGTCCTAGCCTCTCTTGGTTTAAGAGTGCAGAACCACGTCTGAACCACCACCTGGCTGGTTTGTTCGGTGTTAGCTCCTTAGCCTGGACTGGTCACTTGGTTCACGTTGCTATCCCCGAATCTCGTGGTATCCACGTAGGCTGGGATAACTTCCTGACTGCTGCTCCCCACCCTGCTGGGTTAACCCCCTTCTTCACAGGTAACTGGGGTGTCTATGCTCAGAACCCTGACACCGCTGGGCATTTATTTGGTACTTCCACTGGTGCTGGTACAGCGATTCTTACCTTCTTGGGCGGTTTCCACCCCCAAACAGAATCCCTGTGGTTGACCGATATGGCTCACCACCACTTGGCGATCGCTGTATTATTCATCATTGCCGGTCATATGTACCGCACTAACTTTGGAATTGGTCACAGCATCAAAGAAATGCTGAACTCCAAATCCGGTTTAGTTCCCGGTAGCAAGAGTGAAGGTCAGTTCAACCTACCTCACCAAGGCCTGTACGACACTATCAACAACTCCCTACACTTCCAACTGTCTTTGGCATTGGCCGCACTGGGAACCATCACTTCCTTGGTGGCGCAACATATGTACTCTCTGCCTCCTTATGCTTTCATTGCTAAGGACTACACAACACAGGCAGCACTGTACACCCACCACCAGTACATCGCTGGTTTCTTGATGGTTGGTGCTTTCGCGCACGCCGCCATCTTCTGGGTACGTGACTACGACCCCGAACAAAACAAGGGCAACGTATTAGACCGGATTTTGCAGCACAAAGAAGCGATTATTTCGCACCTCAGCTGGGTATCTCTCTTCTTGGGCTTCCACACCTTGGGGTTGTACGTTCACAACGACGTAGTAGTTGCTTTCGGTACTCCTGAAAAACAAATCTTGATTGAGCCAGTATTTGCTCAGTTCATTCAAGCTGCTCACGGTAAAGTACTCTACGGCTTAGATACTTTGTTGTCTAATCCCGATAGCGTCGCCTACACAGCCTACCCCAACTACGGTAACGTTTGGTTGTCTGGCTGGTTAGATGCCATCAACTCTGGTACTAACTCCCTCTTCTTAACAATTGGCCCTGGGGACTTCTTGGTTCACCACGCTTTCGCTTTGGCTATCCACACCACAACCTTGGTACTTGTTAAAGGTGCTTTGGATGCTCGTGGTTCTAAGCTGATGCCCGATAAAAAGGACTTCGGCTATGCGTTCCCCTGCGACGGTCCCGGCCGTGGCGGTACTTGCGATATCTCCGCATGGGACGCTTTCTACCTGTCTATGTTCTGGATGTTGAACACCATTGGTTGGGTAACTTTCTACTGGCACTGGAAACATCTAGGTATTTGGCAAGGTAACGTTGCTCAGTTCAACGAAAACTCTACGTACTTGATGGGCTGGTTCCGTGATTATCTCTGGGCTAACTCTGCTCAGTTGATTAACGGCTACAACGCCTACGGCATGAACAATCTGTCTGTTTGGACTTGGATGTTTCTTTTTGGACACCTGATCTGGGCAACTGGTTTCATGTTCCTCATCTCTTGGAGAGGTTACTGGCAAGAGTTGATCGAAACCTTGGTTTGGGCACACGAGCGTACTCCTCTGGCTAACTTAGTTCGCTGGAAAGACAAGCCCGTTGCTCTCTCCATTGTTCAAGCTCGTGTGGTTGGTTTAGCTCACTTCACTGTTGGCTACATTGTCACTTACGCAGCGTTCCTCATTGCTTCTACTGCTGGTAAGTTTGGTTGATCTTGACTGCTGGTTTTAGGTAAGTAACAAGAAAATCCCCTGCCGTGAGGTAGGGGATTTTTTCATGGGCGGATTTAGATTATTAATTGCAAGAATGCTGCTCATCTTTTCGTAAGGATTCAGGTCAAAGCTAGAGGGATTAAAGAAGGTATCTGGAAGGCAGAGTTAACCATCCCTTTGAT
>CAKZGI010000187.1 GCA_936914905.1 uncultured Trichormus sp.
CTTATTCCCTACGTAATTACTAATAAATACTACGTAAATACTAAATAATATCCTATTACTTACACACCTATACGGTGTCCGGCTAACACATAGAGGAGGTGACGAACACCGGATGCCCCCCAATGATACAAATGACCCTCTTTATATAGGATATGAGAGGGAAAAATCCAGAGTAAAGGAAAAATGGGAGCCTAGACCAAAATATATGTCATAACTCAACCCTCATCAACGTGTGCACATAACAGCAGTAGACACCAAGAGACATGTGGTGCTTCAACAGCGGGTCTATGTTCTGCGAATCCAAATCGACATCCAGGATCATCAGGAGTCAGAGCTTTGATGGTATGGAATGCTAGAGAGCCAACGACTCGCCTATCGTCGGGTCCGAGAGCGGATGGTGTGGTTCAAGAGCCCTAACCATCAGGTTTGGTATCTCTTATATATCTATTTCGCTTATTTTCTTATTCAAGACTTGTGATTCTAACAGTAAAATATTACATTGCCATAACCATAACACTCACCAACGTGTGCCCGTAACAGCCGACCATGACTCTTAGGCGTGGAAGTTCACGTTGCCTAATTTTTCGAATATCTGCCTCATGACATCGAGTTGCTTTAAAACCGGGCATCCGTGGTCGTCTTTTAGCTCTTTGATTCTCCGCTTCCGCATGTGAGAGACCTAATGTAGCGGGTATATCAATGTTTGTAGTCATTCTTGTTCCCTGAAAAGAATGCGTAATAAGTTGTTGTTCACGTGTAGGGTGATAAACAAGCAAATCCTTTAACAAACATTCTCTATGTTTTTGAAGCTCAAGTATGTATTTTCCTAGTTTCTTAAAATTTGTGGTGGTCACTAAGTGCGATAAAGAAGGGGTTGTGCCTAGAATATCTTGATATTTTTCTCTAATATCAATATAGGCCGGGCATCGACATGTAAAGTGTTCCTCGCATTCCACCTCTAATTGACATAATCTACATAGCCTTTGTTCCCTAGTCACTCCTGTAGCACGCCCAACCTCAATTTCCAATTGGTGAGATGAGACTCGAAGTTGACCAATGGCAACCCGTAATGCATTTGGCAAGAAAACATCAAGATATTTTGGTCGCTCAATAAAACCCAATTTAGAGAACTTCATAAAGTGCTCCTTATAATAAGACATTTTAGATGGGAGAGGCTCTAGTGGATGGATCCATTTATGTCGAATGTATGTTTGCCAAATTTCTTGTCTAATCACCTTATTACGTTCCTCATGAGATATTAAACTTGTGTATGCATCATGATTATATTTGAGAGGGGGTAAATTGTTAATATCTAGGCCATTCGCTAAGAGCCAACTTACCATGAGGCTATACCACGAGTTCCCAAATCCTAGTTCATGAAGTTCTCTAGACGCTTCAAAGGCCCGACGTGATAGTCTATCATGGGGTTGGTTAGATATCCTATGAATAAAGGCCACCATTTGAAAAAGTGCTTCTACTAGCATTGGGGGATGGGCAAATTCTGCTCTACTAACCTCATGTGGTACTGATTGTTTACTACGGATAAGGCGACCTAACATGATAACTAATGGTCGTTCTAATTGTGCCCATATGTATGAGGGAAGCCCAGGTGCCCAAACAATCGCAGCATACATAAGTGAGGGAGTGACTAATGTGTCAAAGAGCCATCCCTTCGTACGTGGCTCTTGGAAGTGTGCTTGATGACATTGTCTTTCTAGCATAGAGAGAGATGCATATCCCTTTGTTAGTCTATCTTTGGCTGCTTGTGTCATAGAAAATTTGCCTACTCGAGCAGTGAATGTGACCCCAAGGTATACATATGAGCCCACTACCTCAACTTGTCTCCCAGAGAGCATGAGAGTGCACTTATTTCGTACTTGTGCTGAAGTGTGAAAGATAAGAACCTTGGTCTTCCCTAGGTTCACTACAAGACCTCTATGTTCACAAAACGTATCAAGGGCATGGAGGTGGCTTTGCAAACCTTGTTCAGTATCTGAAAATAGCACTATATCGTCTGCGTAAAGTAAAATGTGAACTTGGGTACCCCCTATCTTTGCTCCACTACCCCCCTCACGAACAATAAAACTAGTTATCTCATCAATGTATATCCCAAAGAGGGTTGGAGATAAGGGACATCCTTGCTTAACTCCAATTGTGCTATCGAAACTATCGGATAGGCCTCCGGGACATCTTACGCGTCCAGAAACTTGTTCATACAAGGCATAAATACCCCATATCATTTCATCTGGGACCTCTAAGCTTTGGAGTCTAGCAAAAAGTCTCTCCCTAGGAACTGTGTCAAATGCTTTGCGAAAATCTACAAAGCAACAATAGAGCCTACTCTTCCGAGCCCTTGCTTGGTCAATGAGGCATCTTAGTATAAAAATATGATCAATAGTTGAGAACGCTCTTCTAAAGCCCGCTTGTTCTGGTGCTCGTAATCCCATCCTCTCCATATATCCACTAAGTTCAACTTCCATTACCGTACCATATAGTTTGGCCAAAGTGTGACCAATCATAATAGTCCTATATGTATTTGGGTCCATGGAGTCTCCTCCCTTGTGTATAGGGGCCACTATATGCATGGTCCATTGTGGTGGGAACCCTTCAGCGAGGGCACGATTGAAGAGTAGAGCGATAAGTGGGCTTAAACTCTCTTGGGCATATATTAAGTGTTCTGCTTGTAATCCTACGTGGTCCATAGCTTTCCTACCTTGTAACCTCTTGATTGCTTTCATGACCATCGACGTAGTAAAGAAGTTTCCCATATTAGGTCGTGGTGTATATGGCATACTAATGGGAGGCTGGTTTGGTACTTGATATAGATTCTCAGCATAGGAATGCCATGTGCTAGGATTCTCAATGGGTGTATGTGGGCGTGGTTCTCGTAATCTCTTCCAAGCTGTGGCACAATCACTACTCATGAGCATGTGGTATAAATCCCAATATTGTGACTCCTCCCAGGCTCGTTTCTTACTTCGTGTCAACTTTCGCATTTGTTTGCGAGCCTCTATCGGGGTTATCTTGCCCATAAGTTGAGAAATTTTAAGATGTCTATATAGATCTCTACACTCTTGGTCATACCATCTATTTTGTGGCATGGTTCCAGTCCTAACATGATTAGAGTGTTTTGTATGGGGGAAACTCACTATTGCCGCTGAATGGAGAATGTTTGTAAGTTGTGTGGTGAGAGTCTCTAGAGTCAATGTGGTATCAAGAGATGGGAGAAGGGCTTCAATATGTTGTGAATAAATGTCTGAAAGCTCATTAGTAAAATGGATTGTAACATGTGAGTCTTTGGAGGTCTGATGGGAAACCATAGGCATAGCAAGTAGTTCAAAGTATAGATAACTATGATCTGCTCCAATAGGGCATGGGGCCACTCGTAAGGAATTAATCATATTTATAGCCTCAGGTCGTCCTAACAAATAGTCCACCGTACTCTCACCCCCACCATGTGGGAAGCATGTGAGCCCTTCTGAGCCTACCCATCTTTGCATTCCATTATATATTACCAGGTGGTGCCTACTCCCAAGCTCAAGGAGGTGACGTCCAAAACCCGTGGCATCTACACCTTTATCATTTGATATGCGTGTGATGCCTATCTCATCGGGGTCAACACTTACCATACCTAAATTATGATTTACTTCAAATATTGTGCATTGTCGAGATTGTGTTCTTGCATTAAAGTCCCCAACTAAAAACACTTCACCTAATGAAGAGTATCGAATGATGTCATCCGATAGAGGTTCATACGGGGAAGGTCCATGATCCACTTGATCTTGCATACTTCCTTCCCCTACTAGGTTATAACGAGAACCCTTTGGAGGAAAGTAACATATGGCAATGTATACGGCTTGGTTTGTAGTAACTAAAACCTTGATCCACATAAATCTAGCCTCTGTGTCAACTCTTAGTATTTCTACTCTATGTCGTAGTTCTTTCTTAAAAAGTAATGCAACCCCTCTAGACCCTCTAGTGGTGTGTTTTCGTGAGGTTTGTCGAAAAGTAGACGCCCAAATGAAACCTCGTACTTGTAGTAGTCCTCTATTTGGGCTTTGATGCTCTTGGGGCAGATCCAGTGGCACAGCCGGATGATTCATTACCTTGCAGATTTCGCTACACCACTCCACACGGTAGTACACAAAGAGCCCTTTATGTGGACAGAGGAAGAAGAAAAATCCTTCTATGCAAAGATCCTCCTGTCCCATGCACCAATAGTCCAACCAGAGGACTAGAATAAGCCCTTCCACGTCTTTGTAGATGCGTCGGAGATAGAAATCGGTAGTGTCCTAATGCAGTTGTACGAAGAAAACTGGTACATACCGGTCTACTACACCAGTAGATTGTTGTCCAAGGCAGAACATAACTACTCGACTATGGAGCGAGAAGCCCTAGGCATGATACATAGCGTAACTAAATTCGGGCACTACCTGTTGGGGGAAAAGTTCACATGCAATGTGGACCACTCAGCATTGTTATACCTCATTTCTAAAGCATCCATTACGGTGAAGTTGCCAAGATAGACCCTGTTACTTCAAGAGTTTGAGTTTGATATCATCCATTGGCCTGGAGCCCAACATGCAGTTGCATACTACTGCGGTGGTACACAAGAGAAGCATGGTGTACTATCCACAGGCAAACGGCTTGGCCGAGAGTACAAACAAAACACTACAAGGCATATTGAGGAAAATCGTGCAGGCTAACCGCATAGATTGGGATTGGAAGTTGCATTGCGTGTTGCGGGCTTACTGTAGCAGCTATAAGACTAGTATCCGGAGCACTCCCTTCCGGGTGGCAGTCGGAGTGGAAGCTGTAATGCCAACAGAGTTCTTTGTTCTGAGTCTCCGCATACAAGTTGAGCACAAGCTAAATGAAAACGAATTGAAGCAAGTCAGGGCAGAAGCTTTACTCCGGCTCGAGGAAGAGAGGCTTAATACTCTACGAATGTAAGAGCACGAGCAACACATGAAAAAGCCTTTTTCGACTAACACCGGTGCTATAATGAAATGAAGTTCCAAGACGGGAAGCCAGTATTAGTGTTTCAAATACGTTCGGGTTGATGCCCGGAAAACTTTGATTCAGATGAATAGGTTCATTTTGGATCCTTAGAGGCAAGGACCGCACATATAGCTTGGGAACCCTCAATGGAAAGAAGTTAGCGCAGCCAGTTAATGGCTTTCGGATGAAGCTGTGTTACGGAAAAATGCCCACGAATCCCTTCCTCAAAGACCTGCAAACGGACACGGAGAAGCCGACTAACCTAGGAGGACCACCATTATAAACTTTTAGAATCTAGGAAAGAGTCGTGCAAAGGCACGTTAAAAGCCCAAGAGTCGTGTGGAGGCACGTTAAACTCTCAAGAGCCACCTAGAGGCACGTTAAAAGCTCAAAAGCTGTGCAGACACGTTAAAAGCTCACGGCAGAAAACCCCGTAGTAATTACGGAAGGCATGCGGAAATGTACCCGAAACGTAGTTAATGCTCACACATGCGACACATGCAACATTTTAAGCATACCGTTTTCTCGAAGCAGTGGCAGTAATTGCAACCTACCATGGAAAGGCAATGATGATAGTACGAGGAGTAACTAAAAAGTAATGATGGCAGTACGAGGACTAACAAACAAAGCATGACGGAGTACGAGAAGCAACGGGAAAGTAATGATGATGCTTCATAAAGGAACAATAATTGTACGAGGACTAACAGAAAAGTTATTATGACTGTACGAACAAAAGATTTCAAGAGGATGTTTTCCAACGAATCAATCATGCAACGGACAACTAATGATCAGGGCCATTAAGACCGGAGTAGAACGTTGCTGTGAAAGATATCATGAAGCGAACGGGCAGTTCTAACTGAAAACTGTAGGCCACGTGATCTTTCCATAACTAATTCCGGAGGAGGTATAAAAATAACAAAGTCTGACCTCATAAACAATAAAACCGTAACTCCCGCACAAAGATTCCTCAGAGCAAAACACTTCTCAGCACACGGAAATCTTCAGAACACACTCATCCTCATCCACAGAACGGAAAATGTTTGTGACAGAATACTTAATGAAAGAAGAAGAGTTGATCCGTGAGACAGCAAAGGCAGAGGAGGAAATAGAGAGCATGCAGAAATCACATGGCAAATACATGCCGGAAGTCAATTCGTTACCAAGAAGGAGCGGAAGAAAGAAGCAGGCGTATTCGAGCAACAACTACGAAAGCTACAACAGAAGATTAAAGATGGAGAAAAGACGTGGTCAAAAGCGGAAAAGAAATTTTTGGAAGAAACAATACAAATGACCACAGACTTATGAAAGCTTAGAGAGGAAGTAGAAGAAGGGAACCAAGAAAATGAACGATTGAAAACGGAGTCGACTAAGAAAGACAGTGGAATGAAGGAACTCCAAACACACTTGGCAATGGTCAAAATAGAAGCTCAAGTGCAAAACAAGTAGCTGCTAAAACATAAGAAGGTCATGGATGAAACCAACAAGCAGATCACTTACTTAATGGAGCAACTACGGGAAGGACCTCAAAAGACTACGTTGCACATGAAGAAGATTATGGAATAATTCCGCAAGTAGACAGAGGAAGATATCAAAATTGCTACTGCTACGGTTTTCACGAATGGTGCGGACAAGCAGCGAAGCTTC
>CAKZGI010000188.1 GCA_936914905.1 uncultured Trichormus sp.
AAAGCAAGAAAAAAAGCTGGTGTGGTGTTCGTTTGTGTAACAGAGCATCAACAAGCTGGTGAACTGAGTTATCACATGACATGTATGTAGTCGTTGGTGTAAAATGCTTCATTCATCGAATATATTCACAATCCAATGGGGTAAACAGTGGCATCATTTAGCTGACCACTAGCAGAACAATATCGCTCATTTAGCTGGCTTCAAATGGATTACAAAATAGTAGATCGGCTTTCGAAGGTCTCCTCGCCGATTGTTGACCTATTGCAACTTCATTCGAACAAATTAACCGAAGTTCATTCTTGTCGAGCAGCCTTAGGAAGCTGCCCCATACTGATTATCGACCAACTTTAGTGCTAGCCCAGCAGAAGCAATATCACTCGAGAAACAGTTTCACAAGTAAATTAAAATTTGAACGTGTTCACCGAGGTAATCTCATGCATGAAATAAAGCACTATGAAACTCTGTAACCAATTTGGAAACCAGTCGCTTTATGATTGCTAACCAAGCTATTGTCACAAGAAACAATATTACTCATGCAATGGCGGGACCATCGATTAAAGTCCAAACTTGGACAACTTTGTAAAGTCACTTCCTTATCCCATCATGGGGTAGACTTTGTAAAGTCATAGCCTTATCCCATCGTCGGTGTCAACTTTGTAAAGTCACCCATTTATCCCTCAAGCTATTAATCTCTCTTATTCAATCGCTCTCTTACTTAGTCTCACTCTTAGTTAGCCTCTCATACTTAGTTTTACTCTTACTCAACCTCTCATATTGAGTCTCTCGACATGCGAATGTCCGGGATAACATACATGATGCTGGCAGGTTACAGATCAAAGGTCCAAGGAAAAGAGACATTCTTACAAGGTGGTGCTAGAGGAATGGAAGCAACATCTATCTCCCTTGGAGGAAGCATTTCCTCGTGCCAACGATTTGTAACACACTATTCCATACATATTTGTTTGACACTTAAGCATTCCCACAAACAATGTTGTTGAGTTTCCAAACCCACCCCACAACTTGCACAACCATGAACAACCTCTTTTCCCTTATACCACGCGCCCACCGCTAGTCCTCTGTGTGCAAGAAGCCAGAGGAAGGTGCTGATTTTCCTTGGGTAGCTCTGGTTCCAAATTTGTTTCCAGAAATCAGATCTGCTTTGCACCTGGATGCCATATTCCTTCCATACCTTGAGTGCAGCTGGCTCACACTGTCTTGTTGAAGCTAGTATTTTCCTTCCATACTTCACTGTATACTCGAAGAAGCCTTTCTTGACATTTCTGCCATTGGCACCATCCGGGAGTTGCCAGACATAGTCACCTGGGTCCCATAGGAGACGGATCAGGGGCCTGTTGGCATACACCCATGCTTGCTCGCCAGTGAAACTACTACCAGGTTTTGGATCAGTGAGCCACTTCCGCTTGACTTGGGCCACAACTCTGATGCGCTGCCAAGCTTCTGCTTCCCCCCTTTCTGCTCGGATTTGCTTTCCGATACTCCCATTGGGATCCACCTCGTAGAACCACTCTTCACCTTCGTTACCTGTTGCTTTAACTCTGCGACACTCCCCACTTGCAGCAAAGAGTCCAAACCAGCCGGTAGTTTCACTTCTAGTTGTAGGTTCATTTAGGCTGTGTAGCGCCTCCCTTATTTCCGTTGCCATCATCACGCCCCCCCGGAGCTGTTTTAGATAGTCATCCTGCACATGTCGAGGGCTTTGTTCGAAAGTCATCCAGCTCGCTAACGATTGGCCATACCCAGCTGCAAGTGTACCCCATGCCAGCCATGGTCGAGACCCCAGTTGTCTTCCGTCCGGCTTTGTTAGGTACTCATTCCAGGTGGCGGGTTGTCTGTAGAATTCTTCCTTAACTCTAATCTGTCCCCTCACCAGCCCAGTTCGAACTGCCTTCCATGCCTTCCACACCCCTGAAATAAATCTATCTTCTCCGCTCCTCGAGCATTTCAGTTTGATTGCACTGTTGAAAATCCATCGGACATCTTCCCTCCATGGCTTTCCAATTTCAGGGGCACAGAGGGACATCCTGTTATGTATCATCTTTTTCCACCACTCTTCCCCTGGTAAGAAACTCCGAATTACCAACTTCGCTAGCATAGCTCTACTTTGATCCACTGGATCCACCAAGCCAAGTCCGCCCATTGCCTTTGGTTGTGTTAAGATTCCCCATGCCACCTTAGCTCTCGCTTGTTCCCCCTGATTACCAGCCCAAAGGAAGTTCCTTATGAGCCTTTGGACTTGATTTATACATGCTTTGGAGAATATCCAGCAAGAAAGAATATACCACATTGTTGACAACAATACATGGTTTGCTATCACCACCCGTCCTGCCAAAGAGAGTTGAGCTGAACTCCAATGTAAGAGCTTCTTCCTGATTGTCAGTAATAAGGGGGCAAGTTGTTGTTCAGTTGTAAGATCGATTCCAATTTGGCAGCCAAGGTATCTAACTGTTGTGCCTTTGGGAAGCCAAGTGAAGTTGGGGTCTGGGCTCCAGTCAGGTGGTTCTAAATCCCCTATCCACAATCCAACTGTTTTGTGCCAATTAATTTTCGCACCGGCTGCTTCACAAAAGACTCCAAGTGCGTGTTCTGCCTTGAGTAAGTTTTCTATTGTACCCTCTAGATATAATCCTGTGTCGTCAGCAAATTCTGCATCCAAGACCTCCATTCCAGATATGATACCCTTAAGCCCAGTGCTCATATGGTTGAGGTAGCAACTCATCGCTTCTGCAAAGAATAAAAACAGAAAGGGAGCAAGAGGGCAACCTTGTCTGACTGACCTTGTAAGCTGAATGGATGAGCCCTTTTGTCCTGCTAGCAAGACTTTGCTTGTCGCTGAGGAGTATAGGGCTGCTACACCCTTAATCCAGCTTTCTTCGAACCCAAATCGCAGGAGAGTACCATGGAGAAACTCCCATTCAACTCTGTCGTATGCCTTTTCAAAATCAAGAAGGAGAACTGCCATATTCTCTTTTCTTTTTTTCGCTTGCGCTGTGAGTTCCCAAAAGGTGGTGATGTTGTCTAGAATGGATCTCTCCTTAATGAATCCTGTTTGTGAAACGTGTATGAGTTGAGGGAGCAGTGGTTGCAGCCGTAGACTAATTGCTTTAGCCAGAATCTTGTAGACAGTATTGAGGATAGTTATGGGCCTCCATTTCTGGATCTCGTCAGCCACTCCTTCTCCTTTAGGTATTAAAAAGATCATGCCCTCTCCAAAGCGCGCCGGAAGTACCCCTGTATTCACAATTTCCTGAAGTGCCTCGCAAACCTGTACTTTTATCAAATCCCAATACTTTAGGAAAAACGCAAGAGGCAATCCATCCTCCCCTGGGCAACCCAACACCGGCAAGGCATGCAGTGCTTCCGCAATTTCTTCTTGAGAGAAGGGTTCTCTAAGGGAGCTTCTCATCTCCTCTGATACCGTGGGAGTGATGGCAGCCCATACCTCCTCTCTCTTCCGTAATGTTTCAGACGAGACAGGTTGAGCTGTGAGGAGATCTCTATAAAAGTCTGTGGCGATCTGTAGCATCTCCTCTGGATCCTTTGTTAGTGTTCCATCATACCTTCTGAGTTGCTTCAGTCCGGAATTGAATCTTTTCTGTTTTACTGCATTAAAAAACTCCTTATTGCACTTGTCCCCTATCTGTGTCCACAATGCTTTCTTTTTGTGGAATCTGAATTCATCCTTTTTAAGTTCAGCTTCAATCACTCCCAGTCTTGCCTGTTCCAGCTTTTCCCCTACCCACCTACATGTTGGATGGTTCTCTTGTAACCGCTGAAGTGCTTTAAGCGCTCTTCTCAAATTCTTTTCCTGCTGCCACCTTAGCTGTTCTTGATGTTTTGCTTCCTCCCTAAAAAATTCCGAACTTGCCCTTAATGCCTTCTCCAACCTACCTACGACTCCACCAGTTTCTTCTGTGTCCCCGTTCCAAATAGATTCTAAAGCTTCCTTATAGCAATCGTCCTCTATGATGCTGTCTGGGATTCTTCGTTGTTTGTTTTCCCCTCTTTTAGGCCTGTTCCGCTGCACCATTCCAACAGTTACCGGGGCGTGGTCTGAAAGTGTGGTACCAGGCACTATCGATATCTCCCCCTCCCATGCATCGAGGCCATCACCCAAGTAGAATCTATCAATTCTGGATTCATTTGGTCCATTGGAGTTATCTTCATTTTGTGCCCCTACCACTGCCTGAGATTGTGTGGCCCCTTCTGTAGCCATACCAGATTGTCTAAATTTCTGATTAGATCTGGAGAATCTTAAGGAGTTCGTGTCCTTCCGAATGTTGTTTAAGTGCCAAGCATCAGATAGTCGCAACCCAAGGACTAGTCTTTCCCAGTTGGCGAGTTCTTGCCCCTGAATAGTTATCATGCTTCCGCCTCTTCTATCTTGAGGATCTTCCAGCATGTTGAAGTCACCTCCCATAATCCAAATGTCTACAGCCCTAGGCAATGCTTGTCGAATTTTTTCCCACAAAATGGCACGGGCTGAGGCATGATTCGGAGCATATACATTTACAATCCCCCACCTAGCATCTGCATGTTCCAAAATAAGGAATTGTGCTCTTCCTTGCTCGATAACTTCCGAGTGTAGTATATTTTTCCTCCATAGCCCCTTGCTGACTATGCAAACTCCCCCTGCGTTCTCTTCTGCACCATATCCATGACCCCAGAAGTGATCCCAGTCCCCATACATTGTTGACCCGTATTTTTCAGTTTTCTCTTTGCTTAAACGATGCTCTTGAAGCAACAGTATATCCACATGTTGGCCTATCACATGTTTCTGCATCTCTTGTCTAAGCCTTCCTCTTTTCCTCTTCCATTGCCCTCCTCCTAGACCTCTGACATTCCAAGAAACTATTCTCATTGTGCAAGAGTGTAGTTTGTCCCTCCAACCGTCTTCCTTACCTTCATACTTGGCCCTGTTGGCGTAGGGCAGGTATCCGTGATCACATTAATTTCCTGGTGCTTGGGTACCCTCTCATGCATTTCCGACCTCACTGTTTTCATGATCCCTACCTGGCTATTTTGTTGGGCTTGCATTTCGGAGTAACTTAAGTAGAGAGGTCTCTTACCCATATTTGTCGAGCTTCTTTCCTCAAAAGGGACCAACTGTCTTGAGTTATCGTTGCATTCAATTGCTCTACTGATAATTTGTGTTATCCTTTCTGTGACTGGAGCCTTATTTGCTGAGAATTGAAAGACCCTTGCCTCTGGTGCTGGAGTCCTCACTTGCTGGTCCGGAAGCTCATCCCCCTGATTTTCAAATGCTGCCTCCATCTGTTCATCACGCAGAACATCAAATTTGTTGCTGAGAGGCACCTGTGCTTTTATATGCTGTGGTACATCAACACCATTTCCGCCAACCGGTTTTTTCCTAGAAATCTGTTGCCAGTTCCTTTTGGGACCTGGCTTCTCCTCTGAGTTAGGGACAATGGTCGTAGCCTCCTTGTCTCGGTCTTGTGTGCAGTTCCTAGCCAAATGCCCTGGTTTTTTACAAGTGAAGCAAGTCACGTGCTGCCGTTGTTCCCTGTAAAGAGGTGCTCCTTTCTGAATTGTTTCCTTGTGTTGCAGGAGGGGACAGTTCTTCGCCAAGTGCCCCATTTGTCTACATCCGAAGCATTGATTAGGTAGACCAGAGTATTCGACCTTTTGTAAAACGTTTCCTCCCCCTGGCCTTGGCAGTTGGATATATTCTGGCAGCGAGCTAGTTCCAGAAACCAGAATCCTGACCTGAGGTATTCCGGCCGACCTCGAGATCTTGGTTGCCATGGTTTCTTCCACTGCTAAGGGGATGCCTAGCTTTGCCCCTATACTATTCGTCAAGGATCTGTATTCTTTCGGGAGATTGGGAAAGTAAGCACATACCTTGAAAATCTTCTCCCCGTTCTTTGCTGCTTCTTCCGCGTTGAAGCCACTGTGCCAGGGTGAGAAGAAGGCCTTTGCTCCGCGGAGATCCAACGGGTTCATGCCAAGGATCCCTTGAACAGTCGACGCATCGACGAACTCTATATGGTAGAAGCCTCTTCCCAGAAATTGGACGTCTTGGATTACCTCGGCTCCTTGCTGCATTTTGCCGTAAAGAAGGTCCCGAAGTTCTCCTCTGCTGGGCCTGGATCCGATCACT
The DNA here is from genome assembly GCA_936914905.1 of uncultured Trichormus sp. Taxonomy (GTDB): domain Bacteria; phylum Cyanobacteriota; class Cyanobacteriia; order Cyanobacteriales; family Nostocaceae; genus Trichormus_B. The sequence goes on from CAKZGI010000188.1 coordinate 6,140, forward strand.
CTGCAGATGACTGAGCACTGTGATAGATGTTGTACCTCTGCGTCTAGTTGCTGGAGCTCGTCAGGAGTAAACTGGATGGCAAGAGGCGTCGTCCCCGACGTCGACGGAGGTGCTGCTTCAGAGTCCCCCTGAGCTGTCGTTGGATCACTGCTTCGCTGCCCGCCTGTTCTGCTCTGTCTCGCTCCGTCCATCCCTGCTCTTTTCTCTTGCATTTTTTTCTCCCTAGGTTTCCTTTTCTTTACTATCTTATTCAATTTGGTTTAGTGTATTAGTAATAAGTTCTTAACGATAGATGTCGAGGAGAGATGTGGCTCGATGGGAGTTGGTTTTGTTGACATGCGTGTTTGACGCTCCTGTAATGAATTTCACAAGGTTTCATTTTCGAGTTTGAGTTATTGTACAATCATCATTATTTGAGTTAGGGTTTCGATGGAATCATATATGATTGTAGATGAAAAAAAGGAGAAAAAGAAAAAGAAGGTTT
>CAKZGI010000189.1 GCA_936914905.1 uncultured Trichormus sp.
TATTTTTAACACATAATCATTCACTGTTACTTACAGGGTTTTTTAAAACATTATTAAGCTCATTTTTCAACTAAAGTTTTTTGGCTTTTGTTGTTGATGTATATAGATTTTTAAGTTTTTTCGATACTTTTTTCGAAGTCTCTAACTCTTGTATATGACTAATTATCGAATTTGACATGTTTTGTGTCAAAATAAACATTACCATTTTGTCCTTCTTGTTCCATTGATTGAAGGCTTTGTTCTCGGCATGTGTTGGAGTTGATCTTACGATACTTGGCTTCGTTTTTGTACTTGAAGCATATACCCACAAATTCTTCCCAATCAAGTAGTTCTTGTTTGAATCTCCAAGGACGGTAATTATTTTTATTTAGCTTCTTAATTTGAGATAATAGCTCAGCCATCTATTAGTATGAGGACGATAGACAAATGAGGAAGATAGATAACTATTCTGGCTCTTATAACAGATGATAAGAGATTGGCTCACAGAAAAAACAATTGATTTGAACAAGCAGAACGACTTATAACATTTAACCGAAAATGAAGGATAGATAGAATTTGAGAGCTATACATGTGATGAGCTTAATCTTCAAAATATTGCCATTATATGAGGTTAAAAACAAGAAATTGATATGAAATTTCTGAAATCATACATGCTCTCTACCTTCATAATAGCCATGGGAGCCTTCTTTTTATAGTAGAAAAAACAGAAATAAAACTTATGAAGCGAAGGAGATAATCATCACCGCCATGCCAAACCTGGTTACTTGATTCTAGCTTCTTTCCCTTCAGCCAAATCTCAAATTCTTTCCTCCTTGCTGCTGCTCGTTTATGGGCGTTTTTCTCTCTGTCGTTGATTTTTTTCTTTCCTAATTTTCTTCCTCCTATAATTTCTGGTTTTAATAACTTTTATATATTTATAATTATACCCTTGCAGATATTCATAATTATACCCTTGCAAATATTTATACTTCTGCCCTTTTAGTTGAGCCTGATTTTCTAACACTCCCCCTCAGGCTCAGAGCATTTTAAGAACTGAAGCTCTTGCAGATTCATTTCAGAATTGAATCGTTTCAGCTTGACAGAATCCAGAAATTTTGTGAAAATATCTGCTACTTGAAATTCTGTACTAACATGTTGTATATCTATCTCTTTAGCAATAACTTTTTCTCTCACATAGTGATATTGAACTTCTATGTGTTTTGACCGAGCATGAAAAACTGGATTATTTGCTAGATAGATGCTTGACATATTATCACACAGTAAATTTACCTTCTCTTGGTATACATGTAAATCTGCTAGCAATCTTTTTAACCAGATAGCTTCACATGTTGCATGTGTCAATGCTTTATACTCAGCTTCGGTTGAAGACAATGCAATGGTAGTCTGCTTTTTTGAACTCCATGCTATCGTCTTTCCTCCTAGCATAAAAACAAAACCAGAAACACTCCTTCTATCATAAGGAGACCCTGCCCAGTCAGCATCACAAAATCCTTTTAAGGTTAACCCATCACTCTGAGCATAAATAAGTCCAAAATTTAATGTCCCTTTCAGATACCTCAATACTTTCCTGCATGCATTCAGATGAATATTCGTTGGTTCCTGCATGAACTGTGATAAAACACCAACTGCGTACGAGATATCCGGACGTGTAATGGTTGCATACAACAAAGAACCCACAATACTTCTATACATTTGAACATTTTCAATCTTCTCACCAATATTTGGTTGATACTTAGCATTTGCATCTAGCGGTAATAACAACGGTTTACAAGCTAGCATACCAAACTTCTTTAATACATCTATGATATATTTTCTCTGTATCAAGCATATACCATTATCAGTTTTAATAACTTCAATTCCAAGAAAGAATTTCAACTCACCCAAGTCTGAGATTTTAAACCTCATTTTCAGCATGTTTTTGACTTCTTGTATCCCAATCTCATCATTTCCTGTAATAATCAAATCATCAACATATACGCAGATAATCACTATCTTATTTCCATCATGTTTGACAAAAAGTGACGGATCAGCCCTTGATTCCTGAAAATTTATATAAGTCAAACATTCTACCAATTTCTGATACCAAGCTCTCGGCGCCTGTTTCAAACCATATAACGCTTTTTCAAGTTTACACACATAGTGAGGAAACTTTGGATGCACATACCCTTCAGGTTGATCCATATAAATTGTTTCCTGTAAATCACCATTTAGAAAAGCATTTTTTACGTCCATTTGATACAATTTCCATTGTTTCTCTGCAGCTAAAGCAATTACAGTCCTTATAGTTGACATCCTTACTACTGGACTAAAGGTTTCTTCATAATCAAGTCCAAATTTCTGAGCATACCCTTTAGCTACTAGCCTAGCTTTAAATCTTGAAATTGAACCATCAGAGTTATACTTTACCTTATATACCCACTTGCATCCGATTGGTTTCATTTCATCCTTCTTTGGTACCAAAATCCAAGTTTTATTGTCAGTTAGCGCCTGTATTTCCTCATCCATTGCCATTTTCCATTTTTTATCTCTACTTGCTTCTTCAAATGTAGCAGGTTCATTACATTTTATTACTTGAGACATGTATGCAAAATGATTATACAAATTCAACTTCTTTACCGGATATTTTACTCTTGTAGACCTTCGTGGTTGGTTCTCTGTGGATTCAGTTTCTCCCCCTTTTTCCGAGTTTGGTTGATCTATACTCCATAACTGATCTTCATCAACCATCTTTCCTTTTCCTTTATTTGAACTACCTTGATCAACTTGAATGTCGCTTATTTTCCCTTTCCACGGACTCACACTTTCTGAACTTGTTGGTCCGCTCAAACTTGCACTTTCTTGTGGACATTCTTGATTTTCCGGTTCAGCTTCAAATTCTTCTACCTGCAGCTTATTAGTATTTGTATACCATGAAGCCATCTCATCAAAAACAACATCACGACTGACCCTCAATTGCTTAGTAACCGGATTATAACATCTATATCCCTTCTGATCAAGAGAGTAACCAATGAAAATGCACTTTTCAGATTTGACATCTAATTTTGTTCTTAATTCATCTGGAATATGAGCATAGCAAACACAACCAAAAATTTTTAAATGCGACAAATCTGGTTTTCTACCAGACCATGCTTCTTCAGGAGTTATGCCATGCACACCAGCAGTTGGACATCTGTTTATTAAATACACGGCAGTAGACACAGCATCAGCCCAAAAATAATTAGGCAAGTTTTTCTCATTGAGCATGCTTCGAGCAACTTCAGCAATAATTCTATTTTTCCTTTCAGCAACCCCGTTCTGTTGGGGTGTATACCTGCATGTAAATTGTCTACGTATGCCACAATCATACAAATAATCTGAAAATTCGTGGGAGAAATACTCACCACCACCATCTGTTCTCAACACTTTAATATTTGCATCTAACTCATTTTCAACTTGATTTTTGAATATTTTGAAGTAATAAAACACATCTGATTTATTCTTCATAAAATAAATCCAGGTTTTACGTGTAAAATCATCTATGAATGTGACATAATACTTGTTTCCACCAATCGATAATTCTTTAGTAGGTCCCCACACATCTGAATGTACCAATTGCAATGCATAACTACTTTTAAAATTTTCCTTTTTAAATGGCAATCTTGTTTGCTTGCCAAATTGACAGGCTTCACATACATGATGCATATTACCTTCTCTAAACAATGGCAAACCAGTAACCAAATTGTGTGACATCATGTATTTTAGTTTTTGCAAATTGACATGTCCAATTCTTTTATGCCATAAATCTATTTCTTCTACATGCTTATCATCATTTGTAAGAAAGATTTGATGACAATTTGAATTATTTACCTCCATCGTGAACAGTCTTCCTTCTTTTTTTCCTTTTGCAACCAGCTTGAATCCTTTCAGAGGATCTTCCACAAAGCATCCTTTTTTAGTGAATCTAACCTGTAATCCTTTCTCAACCATTTGTCCAACTGAAATTAAGTTTTTGGTAATTGTGGGAACATGCAGTACGTCAGATAAACAATTTCTTGTTCCGTATGCATTTTGTAAAGGAACATTACCAATATGCTCTATCACATGTTTATTATCATCACCCGTTTGTACATAACCACACATATTTGGTGACTGCATGTTTTCAAACAGTTTCCCATTACAGGACATGTGGTTACTGCAACCACTATCAATATACCAGTTTGTATCTCTTTTTGTATCATCCGTTACAAAATTCATCATTAATAACCTTTCATCATCTTGTGTATTTGAAGTGGAGGCATAGTTATTTACATTTCTATCTGTTCTGTAATAACAATTATTTGCATAGTGCCCTGATTTGCCACAAATATAACAATGATTACCTTGTAAATTTCGTCCACCACCAGTACTCCTTCCTCTTTGAGCATAGAATCTTCCACCTCTTCTTCCTCGAGTATATTCTTGATTTTGATTGTGTTGCGATTGCTGATTTGACCGTTGTTGTTGACCAAAAAATCTTCCTCTTCCTCTATTTTGAGGATACCGACCTCTTCCTCTTGTGCCTGCATAAAACACTTGAGACTGACCAGAACGAGAGGATGAACCTTGCAGGTTCATTTCCTCGGTTATCATCATTGATACCAATTGATCAAACTTAGGCAGATTTTCTCTGACATAGATAGAAGTGATAAACGATGTCCATTTATCATCTTCTCTTAAACCATTCAAACAAAATGCAACAAGATCATCATCATCCACATGAGACCCAATCGAAGACAAGGCATCTGAAATATCTTTTATTTTTAACACATAATCATTCACTGTTACTTGCGGGGATTTTTTAAGATTATTAAGTTCATTTTTCAGCTGAATTTTCCTGGCTTTTGTTGTCGATGTAAACAGATTTTCAAGATTTTTCCATACTTCTTTCGAAGTCTCTAACTCTTGTATATGACCAATCATCGAATTTGACATGTTTTGCGACAAAATAAACATTACCATTTTGTCCTTCTCGTTCCACTGATTTAAAGCTTTGGTCTCTGCAAGTGTTGGTGTAGCTCCAGCAATACTTGGTCTCACTTCTGTACCTGAAACATATCCCCACAAGTTCTTTCCGATCAAATAGTTCTTGATTCTAAATTTCCAAGGCTGGTAATTATTTTTATCTAGTTTCTCAATTTGAGAGGATAGATCAGCCATCTATTACAATGAGAAAGATAGACGAATGAGGAAGAAAGACTTATTTGAGTGGCTCTGATACCAATTGATAAGATAATGGCTCACAGTACACAATTTAATTGGACCAGAAAACTACTTACAACATCTATTCGAGATGAATAATAGATCAGATTAGAGAGATACACATGTGATGGGCTTAATACTAGCTAAATACTAGCATTAGATAAGCTTAAGCAAGAGAAAACTTATCACAAATTTCTGAAGTCATACATGCTCTCTGATACATTCATTGGCCATGAGAGCCCACTTTTTATAGTTAAAAAACAGAAAATTAAAATTGAATTTTCAGCATAGAAGATAATACCACCGCCATGCCAAACGTGATTGCTTGATTGTAGCTTCTTTCCCTTCATCCAAATCTCAATCCTTTCCTCCTTGCTGCTGCTCGTTTATGGGTGTTTTTCTCTTTGTCATTGATTTTTTTCTTCCTCCTATAATTTCTGGATTTAAAAACTTTTATATATTTATAATTATACCCTTACAGATATTTATACTGCTGCCCTTTTAGCTGAGCCTGGTTTTCTAACAAGATCATCCTCGCCCGCATAGAACTCAAAGAGTCCTACTTATGTCTGTCATGACAGAGCACCTCTCTGTTGCCTTCCCTCTTTGATAGACATGTTTTTCCTAGTTTTTTCGTACTCTATGCATTTCAACCCTGATCCGTTTCTTTCTCTAATTCTCATTCACAGCCTATTGTTCTATTTAAGATAGATAAGTCTGTCTGAGACAGACATATCTGTCTCAGACTTAGTCTGGTGTATCTGGGACAGTTAGGACTATCTCAGACAGTTAGGACTGTCCTATCTGTCTCAGACTAAGGCAGGTATATCTGAGACACAGTCAGGACATAGCATCAACAATCTATTGTTTGCTTTTTTTTTGTTCTGATTGACAGATGCAGTTCCATGGAGGACAGAGCAAACATGTGAAAAAGAATCACACAAAACATGGTCGTTTTATATTCTAACGATAGGGTATCACAGGTAATTGGCAATCTCGAAAAAAACAGATTTTGGTAACACCCAAGTACAACATAACAATTATTGGAAGTTTTAATCGTCAATGTATTGATATATAAAATCCATATCAATCATTGATATAACTTCACATGTTTTAATCGTTGTACCACAAATAAAAAAACAACGTCACATACACTCCCGTTATGACCAACCAACACTAAAAAAAATGGACCATAGAAAGAAGAAATAAAAGAGAGAGATGATAACTAAAAACTAAGAAAGAACCTGGTTCAGTGTTGTTGCGTTCCTGCGATGAGCACGATCCACGTTAGATCAGCTCGCTCCCGCGAGAAAAAAAAACACAAAACACACGAAAACGGTTAGATCCGCTCTGATACCACATGTAAGAACTGCGATCTAAACACGT
>CAKZGI010000190.1 GCA_936914905.1 uncultured Trichormus sp.
ATTCTGCCTCACCTATCACACTTGTCAATACCCCACCACCTCAATCCTTACAAAGGATTCTTCTATCAGTTTGCTAATGCTGACACCTCGCTCTTGAGATACTCTTTTTATGTTCTCCCATCCAAGGCATCAAATAAATAAACCGCAAAGACGCAAAGAATGCGAAGAAAAGAGAGTTTCAAAGGATTTTCGAATTAGTCCCGTGATTTTTGCTTTCATTCGGATGCTCCCATCAACTCAACAGTGCGATCAGAACGTAACAGCTTAGTTGTCCCCCGACTTACCCCCCTTTCCCAGATGAAGGTATCCCAAGCGACCAAATGAACTCCCTTGACAGTAGCTAACAGTACAACAGTACCCGCAAAGCATAGATTACTGTCAATATAGTACAACAGTAAAGTTTTTCAAAATAAACACCCGCCACTAGATATAATTTCCTATAAGTTGAAAAAACTCTTAAGATTAGCGTAACAATTACATTAAGATAAAGATTACGCTTCTATTAAGCTGACTAGCTGATACCCAAATTAGGAGGATTATATATGGCGCTTGTACCAATGCGGCTGCTTTTGGATCACGCTGCTGAAAATGGTTATGGCATCCCCGCTTTTAACGTAAACAACTTAGAGCAGATTCAAGCCATCATGAACGCAGCGGCGGAAACAGACAGCCCTGTAATTTTACAAGCTTCTCGCGGCGCACGTAATTATGCAGGAGAAAACTTCCTGCGCCACCTGATTTTGGCAGCGGTAGAAACCTATCCTCAGATCCCCATTGTCATGCACCAGGATCATGGTAATGCCCCTTCTACCTGCTATTCAGCAATCAAAAACAACTTCACCAGCGTGATGATGGATGGTTCTTTAGAAGCTGACGCTAAGACTCCTGCAAGCTTTGAGTATAACGTTAAAGTTACCAGCGAAGTTGTCAACGTCGCTCACTCTTTAGGTGTCAGCGTTGAAGGTGAATTAGGCTGCTTAGGTTCTCTAGAAACCGGCTCTGGTGAAGCTGAAGATGGTCACGGTTTTGAAGGTACTCTTGACCACTCTCAACTTTTAACTGACCCTGATGAAGCTGTTAACTTCGTGGAAGCAACTCAAGTAGACGCTTTAGCTGTTGCTATTGGTACTAGCCACGGTGCTTACAAGTTTACCCGTAAGCCTACTGGTGAAATTTTGGCTATCAGCCGCATTGAAGAAATTCACCGCCGCTTACCTAATACCCACTTGGTCATGCACGGTTCTTCTTCTGTACCCGAAGATTTGATTGCGCTAATTAACGAATTTGGTGGTGCTATTCCTGAAACCTACGGTGTACCTGTAGAGGAAATTCAAAAGGGTATTAAGAGTGGTGTACGTAAGGTAAATATTGACACTGATAACCGTTTAGCTATCACTGCGGCTGTCCGTGAAGCATTGGCAGCTAATCCCAAGGAATTTGACCCCCGTCACTTCCTCAAGCCTTCCATTAAATATATGCAGAAGGTTTGTGCTGATCGCTATGAGCAGTTTGGTACTGCTGGTAATGCAAACAAGATTAAGCAGATTTCTTTAGAAGATTTTGCTGCTAAGTATGCTAAAGGCGAATTGGTAATGAGAGCGGCTGCTAAAGTTTAATTTTTTCCAGGAATAAATAGAGGCTAATTACTACAATGCCTCTACAGAAATAAATAAACCGGGTGGCTTTAAAGTTTCCCGGTTTTTTGTTTTTATCTTAGGGAACTCCAAAAATTAAATTACCTAATTCCTGCATCTAAGAGGACTATCAGATTCTTCTCACTCTGCTTACCCTGCTCACTCAGCGATTGGTTATTTTTTTATGAGGGTCTGCTTCTAAACTTGTCCCCATGCTTTGCATCGGGACAAGAGAATTTTCTTGAGAAATTGAGGATTGGAGTTCCTAAAACACCCGATGCTGTAAAGATGGCATTTGGCGACGGACTTGTTCTAATCTGGTGGGTTTGATTTCTGCGATCGCAACTCCTGGTTTATCCCCTACATCAGCTAAAATTGTCCCCCAAGGATCAATAATCATTGCGTGTCCGTGGGTTTGACGACGGGCATAGTTAGTACCTGTTTGGGCTGGTGCAATTACGTAATAAGTATTTTCTATTGCCCTAGCTTGTAGTAATACTTGCCAATGGTCTTTACCTGTAAAGGCAGTAAAAGCCGCAGGAACAAAAACAACGTCGGCTCCCTTGTCTGCTAAATGGCGATATAGTTCTGGGAAGCGGACATCATAACAAATAGAAAGTCCGATATTACCTAATTTTTCTGAGAAATGGACTGGAGGCAATTCTTTACCAGCCATGACAGTGCTAGATTCTTGATAGGTGTTACCATCAGGGACATTCACATCAAATAAGTGTGCTTTGTGGTAGTGAGCAAGTTCTTGACCGTTGGGAGCGATGAGTAAAGCCGTGTTGTAAACTTTGCCGGTGCTATCAACAGGGACAGGAAAGCCGCCGCCCAGGATAGTAACTTGAAAGCGTTGCGCCATTTTTTTCAAAAATGTTTCTGTTTCTTGAGCAATGGCATCCGCTTGAGCGAGTTTATCTTTTTCCTCACCCATAAAAGAGAAATTTTCTGGCAAACCCACCAACTCTGCACCCTGACGCACGGACAGATCGATTAATTCTTCTGCCTGTGTCAAGTTTTTCTGTAGATCTGGCACACTAGTCATTTGAATAGCGGCAGCTAAATAAGACTTCATAGATTCAATAACAAACAGTGGATTATGGGATAGACTCTCAAATATATCGTTACTTCCAGATTGGTGGAGGCTAGTCAGAATTACGTAAATTACGCTTTTCTGGAAAATACTTATCTCAGCTATCCCTAGCGTCTTATCTTAATATTCCTGTTGAATATAGGAAACTATTTACAGCTATTTTGACATTCATTATTGTCCCAAAAGTTTTTTTAAGACTGCTGGCAGGTTCTTAGCCGTTTCTAGCCGCTCTAAATCTTCCCAGTTAGTATTTTTATCCCAGCGCATATCACCAAACAATTCATGGCTGAAGTTAGCATCCATCAGATATGCACCGCTGAGATGAGCACCTGTCAAGTTAGCACCACTTAGGTCTACTGGACTTAGGTCAGCATCTTGGAGGTTAGCATTACTCAGGTCACTACCCGTCAGGTCTGCTTGAATCAGTTTAGCAGCAATCAATTACGCACCACTAAGGTTAGTTTGCAACAAATAGCTGTGGCTGAGGTCTGCTTGCCTCAGATTAGTGTGACTTAGGTCTTCTTGGAAGAGATAAGTAGCTCGCAAGTGAGTAGCACTGAAAAATTGCCCAACAATACTTTTAAAACTATCTTCCTGCAAGCAATTACAGTAGTTAAAAATTTTCAGCAAATCCGATCTTAAACTATCTCCTTGGGGTTGACCATACCGATAGAAAATGATGTACTCAAGGAATACATGATTTTCTTGAGCATATCGCTGTAATTCCAACAGCAAAATCATCACATTCAACCCTGCATAAATATCAACCTGAAGCTGACCTAATGTTTTAAAATTGTTATGTTGCCTATGATTTTGTAGACTCTTCAACTTGATCTCTACTAAAGTTTCTGCTGATGTGTCAATGAATTATCCTTCACAGGAGTTGGTATAAAAGTTTACCAAAATCCTAAAGAGATTGATCCAATATAAATCTGAAATTTGTGTTAATAACCCTATTACAGATTATATTATTTCTAATAGACATGTCAGGAAAATTAACTTGGTGTCAAAAAAATGCTAGAAGGGAATTTTGACCGTC
>CAKZGI010000191.1 GCA_936914905.1 uncultured Trichormus sp.
CAGCGACGCACAATTTGTGTTTTTACTTCAAAATCTTCATTCAAATGTGAGGGAATGTCTTGCTCCTTCTGCCGCCTCCCTGCAACCTTCTACCCACCTTCTACCCTCCTGTAACTTGTTGTGCACCCTCCTACAACCTTCCACTCACCCTCCTGCAACCTGCCCGCCTACACAGATATGGATATTAGGTATGCTTCGAATAACACACACACATATATATATTGCACACGCACATACAATCATGCACATATACACATACACATACATTCAAGCTTTCATTCACTCACATACAATCATCCACAATATACACATATGCACACACACACATACGGTCATCCAAATACACACAAATAAACACACAAATACATTCAAGCATTCATTTACATCGGATTCCACATATGCACAGGGGACTTGAACTCAAGAGTAGTACAAGTCCCCCTTACTTCAAGACAAAGTATCCTACCACTTGAGCTATCAAATGGGACTATATATACACTTTATCCCCTGAAATTCCTAGTTGCTGCAAACTACCATAACCAGTTACTTGAAAACTAGAATGGGCAACCTAAATCACCATTTTGGAACAGGGCGACTTTTGGTCAGACAGAAACGTCGTTTTGCCAAAAGTCGTGCTGTTCATGAATGGTGATTGCAGGTACTTTTATGGTCTCTTTACGTCAAAGGATGTAAATTAGGAACATTCTGGTGCCTAATCTTGAAGAAATCACCATTTTTGGACAGCGCGACTTTGGGCCAGGCAGAGCCGTTGTTCTGTCAAAAGTCGCACTGTTCAGGAATGTTGTTTTTAGCTACCTTTTTGGTGTTCCTCTTCTTCAAAGCGGCTGGAAAAGCTTGTACCTGCCTCTTGAAGGGGATTCAAAACCTAGGAGGTGGAAATATCCATGCTGGAGGTCGGTAGCACCATTGCGGGGATCCATTAGATACCACAAGAAAAGGGGATTTTTTCCACCTTTTAATAAAAGAAAGTCTCTGTAGGTATGATCTATCTGAATCCCCTTGTAATGAGTCGAACTGTCCTCTGAGTGTAAGAACTATGTCTAACCATATTTCTCTAACCGAAACTACGTTGTGCGTAGCTCTATTACCCAAAACACGAGCACAACGTGCCTTCCAAATATGCCACATTGTTATAGAACTTAACATCTCCCATAGTGGTTGCATCTCCTTATCATATCTAACGACACCAATGTGTTGCATGGGCATCGATGAGAGTATTCCACGATTAATACAAATCACCTTATCTACTGATTCCATTTCATAGGATAACACCATTGGTTGCAAGGTCGACCACATAGCCATACCCCAAGAAAGCGTACAATCGGTAACTACATAAGTCATAATTCGAAGAATCCTTCTCCAAATGCCTTGTGCTATACCACAATCCCATAAGCAATGCTTTTGAGTTTCCACCGGAGAACCACAACCCTTGCATGCCTGATCATAACCCATCTTTTGTAACCATAGACCAACCGGCAAAGATCTATGAACCAACAACCATTGAAAATGTGTAATTGCTTGTGCTTGCTGTCTTTTCCATAGTGCTACCCAAAATTGTTGTAGAAATTCCAATGACAATCCATTATGCATCCAATATCTCATGGCTGATGGTGTTATGCATCTTTGTGCTAATAAAATGTGACGACCCAATTTGACTGAATATTGAAAAAAACCCAATTTCTGACCATTCCTGTCTAGAGGATCCTGCCATGTGTATTCTCCCGGATCCCAAAGCAGTCTTATCAAGGGTCTTAATCCATATACCCATAACTTCCAATTGCTGGCAATGCTCTCAAGACTAGGATCTACATACCATTTCTTTCCACTATATCCCACTATTCTAACTCTTCTTAATGTTGTTTGCTGAACCAATTCACATTCCACGTCCACTTTACTTAATTGTCCATCAAGCCCCATTTCATAAAAGAAACATTTATTGTCTGCTGAGATTCCTCTAACAGCAATTAAAATTCCATTCCTGGTGAAAGCTCCATACCATTTTGTTCCTATTGCATCTGATAACGAAAACATAGTATTATGCACAGCTTGTTGAACCTGCTGATACATAGTCACACCTCCATGCATAGAAGAAAGCCGATTCTCTTTTAATATATTGGGCAAGCTTATAAATGCTTTCCAATCAGCCATTGTGCGACCTGGGCCAGTTGCAAATTTTCCCCAAGCCAATTTGGGTTGCGAGCCTATCATTTGTCCACTCGGTAATGTTATGTTTGAATTCCATACAATAGGTTGTCTTGCGACTTCATCTTCCGTAGCAGGCATCATTTTACATAAACCTGTCTTCACACGTGCCCAAGCTGCAAAGAGACCATTAATGAAACGATCTTCCCATTTCCTTGATGATGGGAGGTGAAAATCCTTAGCAAATATCCATCTCACCTCATCTGGCCATGGTGCCCCATTCCTTGGAGCGCATTCATAACATCTTCGCATCAGTAATTCCTTCCAACATTCTTGCCCTGGCATGAACCCTCGCACTACCAGTTTTGCTAGCAAGGCCCTACTTTGATCTAATGGATCAATGATACCAAGCCCTCCTTGTGTGGTTGGTAATGAGATAACCTCCCATGATACTTTCGCGGCAGCTGCAGTTCCCTCTCGCCCCGACCATAAGAAATTGCGAATCAATCTTCTTATTTGCCCAATGCATGACTTGGAAAAGATCCAACAAGAGGCAATATACCATATTGTGGCGAGTAGAACGTGGTTGGCTACTACCACTCTTCCTGCGAACGATAATTTTGCTGAACTCCAGAAAAGAAGTTTCTTCTTGATTGTTAACAACATTGGTGCGATTTGCAATTTTGCCGACAAATCAACACCAATTTGACAGCCAAGATATCGTACCCCAATACCACGCTGAATCCAACGGAAATCCTGGTGTGGCATCCATGGTGGTGGTGGGTTCTTGCTTATCCATAAGGCCATGGACTTATTCCAATTAATTTTGGCCCCGGAGGCCTTGCAAAAGATTTGCATCCCCATCTCAAGTCGAATCAGATTTTGTAAACTCCCTTGCATGTATAAGGTTGTATCATCAGCAAACTCAGCATCCACTAACTCCTGCATTGTAACTGGCATTCTTATACCCTTTAACCCTGCTTCTTGGGAGGCCAAAAATACATGCATTGCTTCAGCTACAAACAGAAAAAGAAATGGGGCTAGAGGACAACCTTGCCGAACTGACCTTTCAATGGGAAATCGGGGACCATAGTCACCTGCTAACAAGACTGTACTATGTGCCTTCCGGTATAGTGCAGCCATTCCTTTTATCCATTCTTCTGAAAAACCAAATCTCTGTAATGTACCTTCTAGAAACATCCAATCCACCCGATCATAGGCTTTTTCAAAATCCATAAGAATTACTGCTAAGTCTTGTTGAGTCTTACTTGCTATAGCAGACATCTCCCAAAACGTAAAAATGTTGTCCAAGATACTTCTCTCTTTGATAAAGCCTGTCTGCGACGAGTGAATTACTAGAGGCAGGATTGCTTGAACTCTAATACTCCACGCTTTCGCGTAAATCTTATAAATTGTATTCAATATAGTTATTGGTCTCCACTTTCGCATATCGTCAGATGGACATTCTGCTTTAGGAATCATATATATGAATCCCTCTGTAAAAC
>CAKZGI010000192.1 GCA_936914905.1 uncultured Trichormus sp.
ATCTAGTAAAGCTTGGTAACTAAGGTACTTATTATACAAGACAATTGCATTTCAAAACTGCTAAGATTCCGATCTCGTTTGATTTGCACAAATTCTTCAAAAGCAACATACACTTTCAAGCAATGTACTCACACGTTGCTCAACAATGTTTAACCACAGTAGCAGAGTCCTTCAAGTCTTATATTCGTTTGCTTAAAGGTATCAAAAAAGGAACATTAGTGCAACGTCCTAAACTACCTGGGTATCGTAAAGGTGGATTAGTACTTGTTACTTATCCAAAAGCTAGTGTCAAACTTAAAGATGGTTTATTACGATTTCCTCTTGGTAGCAAGGTCAAAACGTGGTTTGGTCTAGATGCCTTCCATCTACTAATGCCATCAAACATCAATTTTTCGGATATCAAAGAATTTAGAACAGTACCAAGAAACAAGTGCTTCTACATTGAATATGTGTACAAGCAATATGATATTTCAATAGTTAACCTAGACCAAACCAAAGTACTAGGAATCGACCGAGGTATTAACAATTGGTTAACCTGTATTTCTAATATTGGTACTAGTTTCATCATTGATGGTAAACACCTGAAGTGGATGAACCAATGGTATAACAAACAAGTTTCCACAATTAAAGAAGGAAAAGCACAAGGGTTTTGGAACGATAAATTAGCCTATATAACCGCAAAACATAACCGTCAAGTCAGGGATGCTTTTAATAAAGCGGTAGCAACTGTGATCACCCTTTGTTCCATCAAAAAATAACATTGGTACAGTTGTTTTTGGATGGAACAAAGGACAGAAAGACGGTGTTGATATGGGTAAAAATAACAGTCAAACATTTGTTCAGATTCCTACGGCACGTTTGAAAGAAAAGATAGGATTACGCAATTGTGTGAGCAATATGGAATTGGGTTTGTAGAAACGGAAGAATCTTATACTTCAATTACATCATTTTTAGATAATGATGTGCTACCAAAATATCGTGGAAAACCCGAACAGTGGCAACCTTCAGAAATTCGTGTTAAACGTGGTTTGTTTATAACAGCTAGTAACTTTCTCTTAAGTACTGATGCTAATGGCGCTGCAAATATTTTAAGAAAAGTAGCGATAAAGCTAGGTTTAAACCTTAGTGGAATCAGTAGGCTATCAAAGATAGCACCATTGAAAATTCATTTGTTTGTGGATTCTTGATACTCCCCACGGCTTCTAGCCGTGGGGAGTATCAAGTGATTGCTAAACCTTTTCTGGGCTGGCACAAGTTGGGAAACTGCTTGGTTAGCATCGCCAGGGAAATCATAATTTAAAGTTTTAAGTAGGTGGCCGGAAAAATTCATAAATATGTCATGCTGAATGCAGCAAAGCGGAATCAAGCAATCGCAAGGTTTTCAAGTAATTTATATTTTCTTACATAGTTATGTTTATTTGTGTCCACCTACTTATTGAGATTTTAATTATAGGAAAACATACAACCTATTTTCGTCGAAAAGTTACATCAAGTTTAAGAAACTTACTATCTTGGACTTGAAGTGATAACTTAAATGATTAGTTGCCCAAAAGGGCAAACATTATGAAAAGTTTTGCATCTTCTCTTGGTCAGAGTAAAAAAATAAATTTGTACAGTTGTCCGCATCTGCAGTAACAGTATTGGCTTTAGCAAGTGGTATGAATGCTGCTAATCCTGCAACAATAAAAATACCTACAGCAAAAGAACTTCTTTCTACCTCAGTCCAGCCTGGTCAAACCCAACCTGATATTAATCCGTTAGCAACCAGCGGGATTCAATATCAAGCAATGGGGGTAGAACATCTGATTCCCCTGATTCCCCTGATTTTATTTGGTGGTGTGGTGATCTTTGTCCCCTTAGTATTTGGTGGACTGGTAGTGATTGGTGAACGAGAAGTGGGAATTGTGGTGGAAAAATTCGCTCTCACAGGTAAAGGACTACCACCACGTAGATTAATAGCCATGAATGGAGAAGCGGGTTTACAAGCAGATACCCTCGCGCTTGGTTGGCATTGGGGTCATTGTCCTTGGCAATACTCGCTTAAAACAGAAACTGTTATAGTTGTCCCTCAAAGTCAAATTGCTGTCATTGTCGCCGCAGATGCCGCACAAAACCCTCCAGAACGGATTTTGGGCAAAATTGTCGAATGTGATAATTTCCAAGATGCTCGCAAATTCTTAACCAAAGGTGGAGAAAAAGGCCGACAAATGGGTTTTCTCACCGCAGGTACTTATAGGATTAACACTGCCTTGTTTAAAGTGATTACATCTGCTAGTGCTAGTAGTCACGGCATGAATCCTGATCAAGTGCGGGTGTATAGCCTTTTACCCGATAAAGTTGGTATTGTTACCACTTTAGACGGTTTGCCTATTCCCCCTGGTGAAATTGCTGGGCCTGTAATTGAAGGACATGATAACTTCCAAAATGGCCAAAAATTCCTGAATGGTGGTGGGAGAAGAGGTTTGCAAGAACAGATTTTACTTTCTGGTTCTTGGAACTGAAACCCTTGGTTGGTAAAAGTTGAACAAGTACCGATGACCGAAATTCCCATTGGTTATGTTGGTGTGGTAATTTCTTTCGTAGGTCAGGATCAAGAATATGTGATTGGTGCAGCTTTCACCCACGGTAACTTGGTTAACCCAGGACATAAAGGTGTATGGGTAGAACTGCTTTATCCTGGTAAACAACCGCTGAACTCGCGAATTATGAAAATTGAGTTAGTACCGACGACCAATATTGTTTTAAACTTGTCACGTCGGACAGAACGCCATCGTTATGATGCCCAACTTGAATCTTTAACTCTGCGATCGCGTGATGGTTTCGCTTTTGATTTAGAAGTAGCACAAATTATCCACGTCGGTGCTTTGGACGCACCCAAGGTAATTTCCCGTGTTGGTTCAATGCAGAATTTAGTAGATCATGTCCTAGAACCAACCATTGGTAACTACTTCCGCAACTCTGCCCAAGATTATACCGTACTCGATTTCCTCACAGCCCGGAGTGAACGACAAAGCGAAGCCGCAGACTATATTAAAACCGCTTTGCGTACCTATGATGTCCAAGCTATAGATACTCTCATTGGTGATGTTCAGCGGCCTGCAACCTTGATGCAGACACAAACAGACCGAAAAATTGCCGAAGAAGAACGCAAAACCTACGAAGTTCAGCAAATGACACAAACCCAACGCCAACAACTGGTGCGGGAAACTGCTTTGGCTAATATTCAGCAAGAAATGGTTCAATCAGAACAAAGTGTGCAAATAGCAGAGTTGAAATCTCAGGCTGCGATTAAAGAAGCTAACGGACAAGCAGAAGCAACCAAGCTGAAAGAAAGCCTGAGCAGAAGCTGAAGGTATCCGCGCTACAGGTAACACGAAAGCCGAAACCTACCGCAGCGGTCTCCAAGCTTTGGGAATGCAAGGATACACAGCCATGCAGTTAATGCAAATTAACGGTGATCGCAATGTCCGGTTAATTCCCGATATCATAGTAGGTCGTAACAACGGCACTAGCAACGGATTAGTAGATGGTTTATTATCCATGATTCTCTGGAAGCAAACCGGTCATAACCCAACTAAAACAGGTGCAATTCCTCGACTACCACCATCTAAATATAAAGAGAAGAACAGAACGGTAGTCAAATCATCAGTGAGTTACCTAAAGAATAGAC
>CAKZGI010000193.1 GCA_936914905.1 uncultured Trichormus sp.
TTTGATCAATTGGCTAGACTAATTGACTCTATAGACAAGGTCGTGGGTTCGAAACCGGTCTTTATGACATTATCCTCCCTTCAAGGCCGCCCTCGAAAACATCGCCCTGGTTTTTGTGGATAACGTTCATGAAATGCACGAACTATATCCGGGGCATGCTTGAGATGGTGTGCCGGCTCCCATGTTGCTTCGGAGATAGGGTAACCTTTCCAAAGGACAAGGTATTGAAGCTGGCGACGGAAGACACGAGAGTCAAGAATGTGGTCGACCTCATATTCTTCTCCGGTCGAGAGCTGGATTGGTGGTGGAGGAGAAGGATGCCGACCAGGGATTTTAGATAGATGGTGGGGTTCAAGAAGGGAGACATGAAAGACATTATGAATACGAAAGTGGGATGGTAGCTCTAAGCGGACAGCCATGGAACCAATTTTCTCGATGACTCGGAAAGGGCCTAACTTCTTGTAATCGAGCTTTGTACAGGGACGAGTGGTGACGATATTGCGACGGAGAAGCCAAACGAAGTCACCTACCTCAAACCGGGGGGCATCTGAGCGAAGACGATCTGCTTGCCCCTTGTAGCGTTCGCCAGCGAGGGTAAGCTCCAAGAAAAGGTCGCGATGTACATCCTCCAGGAGACGTGCCCGGTCCTCCGCAGAAGGATTGACAGAATGGGTGGGAAGAGAAATATTGAAACGGGGGTGGAGACCGTAGTTTGCAAAAAATGGAGTAACACCCGTAGACGCATGGATAGAGTTGTTGTAGGCGAACTCGGCAAGTGGGAGAAGGTCAACCCAGTCATCTTGTTGGTAGCTAAGAGAGCACCGCAAGTATTGTTCCAGGATTTGGTTGACCCGCTCCGTTTGTCCATCGGTTTGCGGATGATAAGCAGAAGACAAATTAACACTACAACCGAAAGTTTGCATGAGGCGCCGCCAGAATTTGGAAACAAATTGTGGTCCTCGATCAGAAGTGACATCATCTGGGAGTCCATGGAGTCGAACAACATTTTTGAAGAACAAAGCAGTTGTTTCCTCTCCCGAAATGGTTTTGGCACAAGGCGCAAAATGAGCCATCTTGGTGAAGCGATCGACCATGACGAACACCGAGTCGTAACCACCAACGAAGGGGAGATCTGTGATGAAATCCATGGAGAGAGAGGCCCAAGGCCGTTTAGGAATTGGGAGCGGTTGAAGGAGGCCATATGGTCGATGATGAGCTGCTTTGGAGCGAGCACAAGTGTCGCAAGACTTGACGAACTCTTTGACCAATTTCCATGGTTGTGGCCACCAATACCCTCGAGAGACCAACTCCAAGGTTTTCGCAACCCCAAAATGGCCGGCAAGCAGATCATCATGACATTCTTGGAGCACCTTGGTTCGGCACGGACCTTCCGGGACATACAAAAGATTATCTCGAAACAAAAGGTTATCCCGAAATGTAAAACGACCTAAATCTGCCCTTTTGGGTTCAGGGGAGGGGTTTGCGATACTTTCCTTAACCTCTATCGCGAACTTGTCAGTCGTAGTGGCCTCTGCTATTTTCCTGAGCAAAGAGTCATCCCGGAGCAAGCAAGTCGCGAAGTTGTGGAATTGGTCAGGCTGTAACAAGCTCTGGGATTGCTGGACATATGCTTCATCTTCCGGGGTGAGCCCAAACTCAGATCTACGGGACAAGACATCGGCCTTCATGTGTTGAGCGCCAGGTCGAAAGATTATCTCGAAATCATAGTCCGCCAAGAAGGTTGACCAACGCGCCTGTCTACGATTTAAGGTTCGTGTGGTAGAGAAGTAGACTAGATTTTTGTGATCCGTAATCACTTGGATGCGGTGTTGCGCCCCGGCCAAATAGGACCTCCATTCTTTGAAAGAAGAAATGATAGCGAGAAGCTCCTTGTCATATATGGGGTAGTTGATTTCTGGGGCAGTGAACTTGCGCGAGTAGTAAGCCACCGGGTGAAGCACACCAACCTCATCTGGTTGGGAGAGGATTCCCCCAATGGCGAAGTCAGAAGCATCTGTTTCGACGTGGAAAGGCTTAGTTGGGTCTGGGTGAAGAAGGACCGGTGCTGTCGTAAAGGCTTGCTTCAGCAAGTCGAATGCCGTTTGTGCCATTGTTGTCCATTCGAAGGTAGCATTTTTGCGGGTAAGAGCAATGAGAGGTTGTGCAATCACTGAAAATCCGTTGATGAAGCGCCGATAAAAATTGGCGAAACCGAGAAACGATTGCACATCTCGTACTCGAGTTGGAACAGCCCACTCTCGGATAGTCTTAACCTTCTGAGGGTCCATCGTGATTCCTTGTGTTGAAATAACATACCCAAGGAACTCCACAGAACTACGATCAAATTCACACTTGTCAATTTTGGCATAGAGTCCATGTTCTCGAAGTTTGGCGAGAACTAACCTTACATGGTGAGTGTGCTCCTTGATATTCGAAGAGAAGACCAAGATGTCATCAAGATAGATCACAACGAAGTGATCTAGATATTCTCGAAAGATGTCATTCATCATATGCTGAAATACTGCAGGAGCATTAGTGAGGCCGAAAGGCATTACCTTATACTCGAAATGACCGTAGCGCGTTCGAAAGGCAGTTTTCCATTCATCTCCAGGTTTGATCCGCACCAAATTGTATGCTCCTCGAAGGTCGATCTTAGAGAAAATTTGTGCAGTTCGGAGTCGATCCAACAACTCTGGGATGAGAGGTAATGGGTAGCGGTTGCGAATAGTAATCTTGTTTAGACCGCGATAGTCGACACAGAGACGTAAGGAGCCATCTTTCTTCTTTACGAATAGTATTGGAGCTCCTGCTGGCGATTTTGAAGGTTGAATAAAACCCTTTGCAAGGTTCTCGTCAAGATAAGTCCGAAGCGCTTGAAGCTCTGGTTCGGACAACCCATAAATTGGGCCAAAGGGGGGATTGGCATCTTCTTGCAGATCGATTGGACAATCATAGGGTCGATGTTCGGGTAAGCGATCCGCATTCTTTTTCTCGAACACATCCCCAAAGTCCTCATACTTCGATGGTAGTGAGTTGATAGTTGATTGTATAGGAGTGCTCGATTCAACGACACTATTCATGATTGCCTCCATTGGGACTTCGACATGACCATCCACCTTGGAGCTGGTTCCTACTCGAATGGAGTGTTGAGCGTCGGAAACTGATTTGGGCCCTTCTGATGCCGCAACATGAGATACTCCTTTGACCGCTGAAACCCCCGGTCTTGTTTGCGATGTAAAAGTAATTGAGTGGCTGCACCAATCGATTATTGGGTTACGTGCCTTCAGCCAGGACAAACCAAGTATGATTGGATGTCGTGGTGAAGTGATGACGTAAAAGGTCAACACCTCTTGGTGATCCCCGAGCTGTAAGAGGAGCGGGACAGTAGCTTTTGTGACTGCGCCAGAGGAAAGCATACGCCCATCGATAGCTTCCACTGGAATGGGCTTGGGCAACCGGACAACTGGGAATTTGTGTTTATGAACGAACGTTTCGTCCATAAAACATGTGGTTGCCCCGGAATCGAGAAGCGCTAAGGACTTAATTAAACTAGACTTGAAGTGGATGCTTACCGGGAAAGAAAAATCATCTGTAGAAGTAGTTGAAGTTTGGGAGCAACGTGAATTTGGATTGTCCAACTGCATGGCTCCTACTGTAGTTGGACACCTTCGTTTTCCGGTT
>CAKZGI010000194.1 GCA_936914905.1 uncultured Trichormus sp.
CTTCTAGGGTATAGATATTATTGGCACTCTTACACCTTATTTAATCCACTTTCCTAAGATATAAACGGAGTTAAATTTAAATGGCTTTCTATTTCGGTGGCTAAAGAGTCCAAAATCTGTTCTCGCTGTTCTCGGTAGTTAGCAACTCCTGTGGGTAAGGATTTCAAACCTCGCTGTTGACGAAGGCGATTTATCCAAGCACGTCGCCAAGGACCGTTATCAAATATTCCATGCAGATAAGTACCCCAAACGGATTGACAATTATCTACTAAGCCTAAATTAACATCATCAAATAGTGGTTGACAGGTGGGTTTATCGGTTGGTTGTTCTATGCGCGATCGCCCTTGGTGAATTTCAAACCCATTGACTGGTAAACCCATTTGGGGATAATTAGAACTCACTTGACGCTGACGGGCTATTTTTTGTCCTGTAATCACAGTTTTAATAGGTAAAAAATTCAATCCTTGATATCTGCCTGCTTGCCCCTCTATCCCTTCTGGGTCTGCGACAATTTGGCCTAGCATTTGAAATCCTCCACAAATGCCTAAAATTGTTCCTCCTGAAGCTGCATAGTTTTGAATTGCTTCTGCCATACCACTTTTTTGCAGCATGATTAAATCAGCTATAGTAGTCTTTGTACCGGGAATAATTACTGCATCTGGATGTCCTAAATCTTGCTTGGGACTCAAATATTTTACTGAAATTGTCGGTTCTGATTCCAGTGGGTCAAAGTCAGTAAAATTGGCAATTCTTGGTAAGCGAATAACAGCTATATTGAGTTCAGCATGGGTTTTCTGGTATTTTCGTTCCAGCAAGTCCAGTGAGTCTTCAGCAGGAAATACTTCTTCTAAATATGGGATAACACCAATAACTGGAATACCAGTGCGTTCTTCTAACCATTTGATTCCTGGTTCAAGGATTGATCGTATTCCCCGGAACTTATTAATTACTACCCCTTTAATTAAAGCTCGATCTTCTGGTTCTAATAATTCTAAAGTCCCTACTACATGAGCAAAAGCACCTCCTCGGTCAATATCGACTACCAACAGAGTGGGTGCATCCAAATATTTTGCTACTCTCATGTTGGTTAAGTCGCGGTGTTTTAGGTTAATCTCTGCAGGACTACCGGCACCTTCACAAACTAAGACATCAAATTCTGTCCCTAAATGCTTTAAGCTTTCTTCTATTGTTCGCCAACCAATCTCAAAATACTGCTCATAATAATCTGTGGCGCTAACTTTACCGATCGGTCTACCTTTGAGGATCACTTGGGAGGTCATATTCCCTTGGGGTTTCAGTAAAATTGGGTTCATTTCCACTAATGGGGATACACCCGCTGCCCAAGCTTGTACGGCCTGGGCATAACCTATTTCTCCACCACTGGCGGTAACATAAGCATTTAAGGCCATATTTTGTCCCTTAAAGGGCGCTACTCGCCATCCACGACGGGACAAAATCCGACAAATAGCTGTGGTAATTAGTGATTTTCCTGCATGGGATGTTGTCCCCACAACCATAATTGATTTCATAATTTGTAATTTGTAATTTGTAATTTGTAATTCGTGATGGAGAATAGGGAACAGGAAACGGGGAATAGGGAACAAGTAATTAATTATTCTCTGTGTCTGTCGCTTGGGATCGTTGCATTCTGTCTCTAGTTGACTTTGACTTGCTTTACTTAGCTTGTCGATTTTTCAGGAGAAATATGGTGTATCAGGGAAAATACGGCGGAGTTTAGGATTTTGGGAAAAAGATAAATATTCCCTGTTTTCCCCTACACCCCACATATACCCTATACCTTACTAAAAAGGCAGTCTAACCCAACGGATGAAAGCATCATAGAGGTGATCGCTCAATGTTGGTATACCTAATTCTTGTTTCTGTAATTTTTCTAATAACTGATGTCCAAGGGGTGTGAGACGAAAACCGTCTGTAATTCCTTGTCCATCTACTTCTCGTCGCAATATTCCTACTTGAATCAGCCAGTTTAAATCATTGTCACAGACTAGTTCTGATAATGGACGTTGGGTATAACCTTGTTTAATCCCATTTTCCATGGCGATCGCACTCACAGGTACACTTTTAATTTGCATTGTCAGAAATAATGCCAATCTGAAAGGCGAACAAATTAGTGATCGCTTGGCTCGTTCTACTGTAATCTGCGAATAAACAAAGGGTTTTGGATTGGTGTAGTTAGCAGTAGTCATAAGTTTAAGACTGGGGACGTGGAAGATGAGTGTGATGAGTGTGATGAGGGTGATGAGGGTGATGGGGAAGTAAATTTCCTAATGCCCCATGCCCTTTTTCCTATTTCCTATTCCCTGTTTATTGTAAATTATTGTAAAATTTGTAGTGCATCAGAACTTAATACAGGAACTCTGAATTATGCCTCTAGCAGTTGGTACAGTTGCACCTGCATTTACCACCACAGACTCAAACGGCAATACGGTATCATTATCTGATTTTTTGGGTAAAACCGTAGTTTTATACTTTTATCCCAAAGATGATACACCAGGCTGCACCAAACAAGCTTGCAGCTTCCGTGATGCACAGGAACAATATACCAATAAAGATATTGTTGTACTGGGTGTGAGTGCAGATGATGAAGCTTCTCACCAAGCATTTACCCAAAAATATAACTTGAATTTCCCCCTACTAGCTGACACCGATAAAAGCATTATTGCTGCTTACGATGTTGATGCTGGTGGTTATGCCAAGCGTGTTTCTTATGTAATTGACCCCAGTGGTAAAATTATTCATGCAGATGCTAGTGTCAACACAGCTACCCATGCTGATGATGTTTTAGCTGCACTTGGTTTGTAATCTTCAACCATTTGTAATTTTCAACCAGATGATTTGGTAGTGGTCAGTAGTCAGGAGTCAGGAGTCAGAATGCAAAAATCACAACTGACTACTGGCACTGAGTTATTTGTCTGAAGGGAGGATAATCAACGCTGATGTATTTTGACCAGATGTAGGTAAATTAGGATTTTGCTGTTGCTGACCTTGTATTAATTTTTTTTGTCTGTCCTTAAAATCTACTGCTGCATCATGCAATTGTTGATTCTGTTGATTAGAATCCCAATTGAGAGTGCCGAAATTTGCCTGATGAATCAGGTTAAATAAATTGAAATCCGAGGAATTACCAGATAAAGGATTGCCATTAGTGCCGCTGTCTAAACCACTAAAGGGTTGATTAGTATCAGCCAAGCTGGGTTGTGCTGTCAGCAAAGACGCAAAACTCAATCCTGCTAAAGTAGCTATCAAGATTTTCTGAATTGGTGAAAACGGTTGTTTCATGATATTTACCGTCACAATTTTGCCTTCTATTTTTAAGCAAGAGTCCGACGTAATTGGGGCTGTATGCTAATTAAAGCCAACATAGCAAATCCCAGTAAGACTAACAATGCTCCTCCAAATGTAACATCACCCCAAAAAGCTTGCATCACGACATCATTTAATCCCCAATTGCTGTGTAGATACAAATAGCGAATGGGTTCAATGGCATAGCTAAGAGGATTGAGAGTGGCGATAATTTGCAACCAACTAGGCATAAACGATAATGGTGCTAAGGCTGTGCTGGCAAATAACAAAGGTAGGTTGGTAACGAAAATAACTGCAATTAATTCAATGTGTCCTGGTAAAGCAAAAGCTAAACCCAAGGAAATCGCCGTTACACCTAAAGCCAGCAGGAAGACTATTAATGCGATCGCACTTAATCCGACTGCATTGGGTAAACCCGCACCTAAAAACGCCGCTGCACCGACAATTACCGCCCCTTGCAGTAAACTTTGGCTAATGATAAAAATGGCAGAAGCAAAAACAATTGAGAAGCGCGAAGCTAAAGGTGCAACCAGCAACCGATTTAAAAAGCCAAATTCCCGATCAAACATCACCGGTAAACCTGCATTCAAAGCCCCAGCAAAGGCGGTAAATACAATTACACCTGCGGCTAGAAATTGGCCGTAATTTGTCGTAGTACCAAATAAACCCTTGGGTGCATTTTGGAACAAAGCACCAAATAAGACTAACCACATCACAGGTTGAATAATTCCTACTACCAGACTAGAAGGACGACGTTGGAGTTGAATAAACAGACGACGAGTTAAAGCCAGGGTTTCTTGGATAATTTCTCCCAAAAGATTACGTGTAGTTTCTGTAACTACAGTAGGTGAGGTAAGTTGCTGCCAATTCATATCTGTCTTCATAGCAATTTGAACATTAGATATACTGTAGATATACAGTCTGTAAAATTAAGATGAATTATAAACGTCTATGCAATCAAGATTCTGCAAAGAATATTTATAATTCTATAATTCTTCATATTACATTATATCAAAAAATGATTTTCAAACTGATGAGGATTCATTTAGGAGTTTAGGAGTTCAGGAGTATGGCTATTGCCACGCTATGCCTACAGCACACTATGTGAAAGCTATCAGTAGTATGGCTAACGCCAGGCTCCGCTATCAGGAATTGAGAAATTCATGAGTTCAGGAATAAAGCCGGATTGATACTTTATTTATTTTTGATTGAAATAAAAAATGCTAGTATATAAATTATGATTTTCTAGAAATCGTGAATTTTGAATTTTGAATTTTAAAAGTGGGCATTGCCCACTCTAGTAACCTATAGACTTACACCATGTCGTTTAGCAGTTTCGGCTAACTTATCATACTGGTGTTGGGATGCTTTAGCTAAAATCTTATCTACTTCTTCAGGATTAGTGCCGTCTTTGGGAATTAAATACTTAACATAAAGAGAAACAAAATCAACCATCGCAGGTAAACCTGATAAATTGTGTTTATCTGTTTGTTGTCCAGCAATTACAGCTACCAAACCCGCTCTAATTGGGTCTGGTTTTACTTTCATGAATTGGTCAATTAGCAGCTTGATGTAATCTAATGGTTCTAAGTTCTTCAACTTAGCTTCATCAGGTTTAAACTCTAATCCTGCGGCTGTTGACTGCTCTAAAATACACCATTGTGTAAATTCTTGCAGTGCTGGATCAGGAAGTTGAGGAAGATATTTGTATAGTTCTAAATTAGACACAAGCTAACCTTATGAATTGCAGTTTTTGGGAGCGCATTAAGGTCATACTAACTCACTGTTTAGAGAAATTTTGTCATCCAACTGACAATTAACAGCTATCAATTTTTAGTGATAACTGATAACTGTTACAGTAGGAGCCAGGAGTACAACTCTCTTGCTGTCTAGGTTTCAATTTAGATTCTGTACCTCATTGATCTGCAATCTGCTGTTAACTGATTAAGCTGTCCGAAAACGTGCTAATTCTTCTCCAGTTTTGGCATCATGGGCATGAACAGTACATACCAAACAAGAATCAAAAGAACGCGCAACATGACCAACTTCTACGGGGTCATTAGCATCTTCAATAGGTGTACCTATTAATGCTTGTTCTATGGGTCCTCGTTGTCCTGCACCGTCGCGGGGTCCGATATTCCATGTACCCGGGGCAATAACCTGGTAATTTTTAATCTTGCTATCTTCAATCTCTACCCAGTGACATAATGCCCCTCTTGCGGCTTCAGTTGCACCCCAACCTTTACCGTCTTTTTCTTTAGGTTTAATATACCAAGGGTCGTTAAGTTTAAACTCCCGTAAACAGCGTTCAGCTTGGCGATATAACTTAACAATTTCGTGGACTCTTGCTAGTTGCCTAACGTGAACATTTGCACCGCCCATTTTTTTGAAGACATCAAGAATGAAGGGGTCGTAATGTTGCCAAGATTCGCCATGTTTTCCACCTGCAACTAACTGACGGGCTAGGGGTCCGGCTTCTAAACGTCCTAAGTCTTGGTGAAGGACTGCACTTGCCCAGGAATATGCACCGCCAAAGTCTTTATTATTACTGATAGTAGGTGAAGTAGTGCGATCACTTGGATGCCAATCTTCTGTACCTTCATCATACCAAGAATGGGTTAAATTCTCACGGGCAAATGATTGATTCATCAAGGTATGGGTATCAGTGAAGCTATCGTAAACACCGCTTTTCATAATTACAGCAGCGTTACGTCCATCAATGGTGGGTTTATTGTATTTATCTTCATGGGGAATATATCCCCAAGTTACATACTTACCCACACCAGCACCATATCGATCTAAACCGATATCTAAACCCATGCGCCAGTATAAACCTAAATCTGATTCCCGATGTTTAACATCAGCATTTAACCATTTTTGGAATTCTTCATAAGATTGAATTTCTTCATATCTTTCTAAAGAACAACCTAACCAAACTGGTTCTAACCAATTGGTGCGGAAATATTCCATAATTGCCCAAGCGCGGGTAATATCAGTTAAGGTGGGGGCGCACATTACACCACCAGGAACCATGTAACTAGAATGCGGCCATTGACCACCTAATAAAGCGTAAATTTCAACAGGTTTACCGGAAATTGTGAGACCAATTTCATAGGACGTACCTGTGAAAGCAGCAAAGCGCCGACAGGCTTCATCATAAAAATGACTACGGCGATAATTTTTATTAGTTAAATCAAGAGCAAACAAGCCATAAAAATAGCGGGGAATGCTTTGAATTGTTTCGACAATTTGGCCTAAATTTCTCGCCAAGATAGCATTTCTAGGAATTTCTGTTCCCCAAGCAGTATCTAATGCCCAAGATGCAGAACTGAGATGAGAACCACCGCAAATTCCACAAATTCGGGGCGTGACAATTAAACCTGCTTGGGGGTCTTTACCGCGTAAAATGATTTCAAAACCGCGAAAAAGTTCGGCATGAGTCCAGGCATTTGTGACATATCCATTGTCGATTTCGACACGCACATCTAAATCGCCTTCAACTCTACCAACGGGTGAAATATCTAAGGTTTGAATTGGCATAACTTCTGGGTGATTGGTGATTGGTAATTGGTAATTGGTGGGCATTAGGAAAATTACTTCCCCATCTCCCTCATTTCTCTTATCTTCCCCGCAGTCCCTAAACAGTAAAAAAGTCTTCATCTGCCCATTTTGGTGCTGCGTCTTTGGCCACAACCGTGAGGACTGCATAATCTTTGTGGTTGACACCGGGTGGTATTTCTTTAGGAACACCCATCACAGTTTGAGTTTTAAATACTGTTCCTGGTTTGAGGTCGAAAAAGGGAAATTCTGGTTCTGTGCAGCCTAAGCAAGGCATTCCAGCGCGGGTTTTCGATGATACACGATTCCAAAGAATGCGGTTACAGGAGGAATGTGTCATGGGACCACGACAACCCAAGTCGTAGAATAGACAGCCTTTGCGTTGTCCAAATTCTGCTGTTGTAGCTTTGTATGCAAAGTGAATATTGCGGGTACAACCGGTTTGGGTGTACGTATTAAAAAAAGTTTGGGGACGGTGTAGTTCATCGAGAACTATATCATCTATGCGTCCAGTGGCGATCCCCACTAATATCTGCGTTATCCAATCAGGGTGTGCGGGACAACCGGGAATATTAATTACAGGTAAACCCGCTTTGCTAACAAAATCTTCACCTAAAAAACCGCCTTCTTTCCGTTTGAGAAACTGTAATCCTTTCGAGTCGCTGGGGTTAGGTGACATAGCGGGAATTCCTCCCCAAGTTGCACAGTCTCCCACCGCCACAATAAATTTAGCAGCTTGGGATAAATCTATTAACCAATCCTTCATAGGACGGTCGGCAAATCTATTCCATTCCCCTGTACCATTGGGGGCGTTAACTACACTACCTTCAAATACCAAAATATCCAAAGGAGTCTTACCTAAAACACAGTCCCATAGAAGAGTTTGTAGGTTGTTACCCAGTTCCACACCCAAGGAAGGATGCCAAAGAACTTTAATACCAAAATCAGCGATTAAATCGCAAGCAGTAGGTTCTTCAGCATTAAGAAAAGACATGGTGTTACCGGAACAAGCACCACCTTGAAGCCAGAGTACATTCGTCATTAGCCTATATATTGTTCTGTTGTTGATGTAGTGAAATAAACAGAATTATTCTGTCTGTGTGGATGAGGACATACGCAATAAAATTAGAAACATGATTCAGTTCTTAACTAGCGCTGTGAAGAAATCGTGGAGAAGTTCACCTATTGATCAATATAGTATTATCTTAAATTAAGGTATTGTTTAAATCAATTAAATTTTTTCGTGAACATTTAGTATTTTTATGAACAACTTCTGTAATATCCTCGGTGAACCTCTGCGTTAAAAAAATCCTCATGAATAAAAATGCGATTTTGATGATTTCATCATGAAAATCACATATAAAGTAGTCTAAAGATTGCCCAATTTATAGCTAATTGGTAAAATATATATACCAAAATTGGGGCAAGAATTTTAAAATTAATTAAAACCAATATAGCTCTTGGTAATTTCCCTATCGAATTTGATTGATGGATTGCTTTATAGTGATAAGGACTGATTCTGGGAAATAAAAGAGAATTCATTGATATTTTTAGGTAAAAATACCTGCGATTTCTAACTTTTACTTCTTAGCTTTTTGGCTTCTCTGTGTTTCATGTTCCAAATGAGTCAAGATAAAAAAATGTGAGATTGGGGAATCTCTAAACTTGCGTAAACCAGTTTACTACCGCATTTGTGCGGTCATTCACAACCAAATTCCCCAACTGGCCAGAGTATGCCAACTATGACCCCTAGTATTACAAATTCAGCTGTCAACGCTGCTATTGCGGCCATATCTTCGGAGTCAGCTACAGCAGAGGAAAAAATCCAAATGCTGATAGAAATAGCCCAGGGTTTTCAAAAGAAACCGAAGAATTCTCAAGATTTACGGAATGCAATGCGGCTATTTTACCATGCCTATCAAATGTGTGGTGATGACTATCCTTTGCTAAAGGCAAGAACCAAAATAGGAATGGCGGGGATATTACAAATTAGTCCTGATTCTACTCCTCAATTACTACAACAATCTAAAGCCGATTATGAGGAAGCATTAGAAATTTTACAAAAATATGCTAAAGCTGAAGAAGTAGCAGAAGCTCAGATGAATTTGGGTTTAGTGTTGCAATCCCTAGTTCCCTACAATTTAGCGCGGATAACTGATAGTATCCAAGCCTATCATGAAGCACTGCGGGTATTTACCTGGCAAGATTACCCACAGGAATACGCAATTTTATACAATAACATTGCGATCGCATATCTTTCTATGCCAGTGGCATCAGAACGGGAATATTTACGTCAAGGGTTAGCAGTACAGTCTTTTGAGGTCGCACTCAAACATATTAACCTGATTGACCATCCCAGGGAATATGCAATGTTGCAAAATAACTTAGGTAATGCTTTGCAATATTTAATTAGTTCCCATCCTGTAGAGAATAATTTACGGGCTATTGCTGCATACAACGAAGCCTTAAAAGCGCGTAATCCCAGAGATACACCCTTAGAATATGCTAACACTGTTTCTAACAAAGCTAACGCCCTTTCCAACTTACCTGATCATCCAGAAAAGACAGAATTAGGAAATCCGCAGAATTTGTTAAAAGCACAAGCATATTATCAAGAAGCTTGGCAAATATTCACCGCACATCAACAGACAGAACAAGCCGAGATTGTAGCCAAAGCACTACAAGATTTACAAATAGAAGTTCAAGCAATTAGCGTTTTAAGTTTATAACTACAGTCCGTCTCATCGGACTTACTTTAAGTAGTCTTGAATTCTATTCGCAAGCCAACAAATTCAGAAAGGTAGGAAAATCACAATGTTGGAATTTATCAATGATCCTGTCTTTAGAGATTTTTTGCATAGTTTGAACACGGAATTAAATTTCAAAACCGAATTAACTTGGTTAATAATCTCTTTAATTTCCTCAATGATTGGTGGAGCAATTGGTGGTATACTCCTAGCAGGTAAAGAAATCGGCTATAAATTTGCTGCTACAATTGGCAGTTTATTCGCCCCTATTGGTGTGATTCCGGCAATTGTTTTAGGTTTATTTATGATCAGTTTATTATCTAAATAATAGGAGATTTGTATGTTGCAACTAAGCTGGTTTTCCTTCAAATTATTGTTGAAGGGTAAACTATTTCGTGAGCCTCTGTATTTTGTCCGCCAAACTACCATTGCTAGTAGTCTCGGCACACTGTTATTAGTGTTAATAGCACAGCTAGAAATTCCCCTGTGTATCCCCATCACTGTATCCAGCTTAATTATAGGTATAATGATGCCTTTCCTGCTCAAAGATTTCCGAATGAAATGAGTTTGAATAAATACCAAGTTGAAAGTTATCAATCCCTACAGATTTATCTGAGGGATTGAATTATTATTAATCGCAAATGAACGTAGATAATTTATGGATAATTTAACTAATTTGATAGCTGATATTCAGAGATTTGAAACAATTATTTCTGAGTGGGATTAAAGTCAACGGTGTGTTGATTTCGGTTTGCAAAGGGCTATTGAATCTCTTCATAAAGCTGCATTAACTAATTTAATCATAAGTCTTAAACAAGACAACATATCAGCTTTATGTCATGCAGTAGATAATGAAATTGTCTATGCTGTTTTGCTATATCATAATTTGGTTAAACCACCATTATCAGAAAGGATAGAAACGGCATTAACCGAAATTCGTCCCAGCTTACAAAGTCATGATGGTGATGTAGAATTAGTAGCAATTAAACTACCAGATAGAATAGACATTAAATTAGTTGGTAGTTGTAGTAATTGTGCTAGTTCAACTTTAACCTTAACTCAGTTAGTAGAACAAACCATTAAAAAATATTGTCCAGAAATTACCAACATAGTTGCCGTTAATAATAGCTCTAATGCCACCCTTGCTCCTATTTACACAAATTCCTATTGGATGGGAGTAGCGAATGTAAATGACATTCCTGAAAATCATGTATTAGCAGTTAAACTAGAAAATCAAAACATAATTTTATACCGACAGGGTAATAATATAAGCTGTTATCGTAATGCTTGTTATCATTTAGGTCTTCCCATGGATAATGGGAAGGTAGAAAATGGCATGATCACCTGTGCATCACATCAATTTCAATATGATTTAAAGACAGCTGAATGTTTAACAGTACCTGATATTTCTCTTCAATCTTATGAGGTGAGAGTTAAGGGTGATAAGGTTTATGTGAAAGTGGAAAAGTAAGAATAAGCAGTTGACGAAGCTGATTTTTTTCCTCTGTATAAACAGATTTAGTCATCTTCTGGAGAAGTTTTTTATTTGCGATCACATATCGACTTTAATCCTAAAACTGAATATGGGATAAACCCAAAATGGGTTTTTATCACCCAAACAAAAAACGCAGATAATTAATCCGCTTATATATGTGTAAAACGGAAACGTGCTAACTCCTCACCTGTCTTAGCATCATGGGCAATATATCTAATAATATTGCGATCGCCTACCTTTCAATACCTAACAATAGAGAAAGGAAAGCACTTTGTGAAGGTTTAGCAGTACAAACATTTGATCAGGCATTCAAACAAATTAATTTGCTCGAACATCCTACAGAATATGCAATGCTGCAAAATAATTTGGGTAATGCTTTGCAGTATTTACAAAGTACCCATACTGTAGGAAATAATTTGCGAGCAGTTGTTGCTTATAATGAATCTTTAAAAGTCAGTCAGAAATTAATCTTTATATAAATGGAATTTCATATCATGTCCTTTTAAATGAAGTTCATTGTGAGGTTGGTAAAGAAATCCTAAAAACTTTTTGATTAGGTCATTTTACTAGTTCATACCCATTATAATTAAATCTTCACTGTCTTCTATACATCAGGTTCTATCCCCAGAGATTTCAACTGAGCTATTAATTTTTCCGTTTTTGTTGTTTCCTCCTCAAGCTGTTGATTTTTTTGATCAAGTTAGATTCTTTATTCCTGAAGTAATTTTGTTTTTTGTTCCACACTGGTTAAAACCCAATTTCCCTCAGGATTATACCATCGTAACCAAGACATTTCGACACCCTTATAGTTACCTATCTACACACCTAAACCAATTTCTAAATCTGGTATGCAAGAACGAGAATCTGATAAACTTCAGAATAAGGAGTGCCATTTAATTTCAAGATCTTAAATTCTGATTGATATCTATCAAATATTGTGTAATAAGGTACTGTTAATATTTATTCATAAACTCCCCATTTTACTGGCGGTTTTTCTACATCTCTTAGGTTTTCTCCCAAGTCTTCTTTTTCCGTTACTGGTGATAGCAATTCTAGCATAATATAAGGATTTACTGCTTCTTGCGAGACTACATAACTTAATCTTAAATCTCTATTTTCATACACCCCAGATTTAGTACTTCATTTTGTAGTACATATACAAATATAAAATAATTACAAAAAGCTAAATAGTAAACACATACTTGAAATAGTAAAAAAATAGACAATACAATAAAAATCGCCAACAACTTGGAACTGGTAAGTATTGACAATAAATTCATAAGAAAAGATGAGAAGATGAATGTAAATGAGTCTGAATTAAATAAAAATACCCAAAAATATGAATTACCAAAAAGAAGAGTTTGAGA
>CAKZGI010000195.1 GCA_936914905.1 uncultured Trichormus sp.
CCTGATAGATGAAGGTTTTAAAAACTACGCTTTATTCCAACAAACCCAAAACCTTAATGAGTTCTTGACTTGGACATCCTAGTTTCAACCAAAAGTCGAATCTTCCATTCATTCATTGATAAAGCCGGAGGGGAACCTGGGAAACTTTTAATTTCCTAACGCAATAGACATTGATAATTATTTAGCTGAACTAACGTTACCTTTAGCAGTGATAAAAGGAAGACTCAGTGGTGGTTCTGCTTTTATGGAGCTATTCCAACATACTGCCAATTTATTGACGGTTATAAAAACTTATCACCCTCAAGGACTGTCTCTAATTGAGTTTTTTGACCAACCTATCAAAGGGATGGTTAACTCTACTTTGCAGACACCTTCTTTAATCCCTCTAGCTTCGACCTGAATGCTTACCAACCCAGAAGTAATGGGTAGTAAACCCTGCATCTGGGGAATGCGTGTCACCGTTGGTACTATCGTTGGTTTAAGAGTTCGTATTTTACCGATTAATCGAGGTTAGTAAACTCAAAAAATGATATGAAAATTTTATAAACTTTACTAATTAGATTCCTACCTTTTTGAGAAGTCAGGGATCTTAAAAAACCTTTTTAAATTAAGATTCCTGTTGAGGAGGAGGATTTTGCAAAATATCGAGAATAGGATGATTTTCATCTTACAAACCCTGCACATCCATATTTCTCTAATTCCTGATTGCATTTGCACCATATCCGCACGCATATTTCTAATTTCCATCACCAATGTGTCGGAATTGCGCTGATGAACAGCGGCAGTTTCCAGTAAAGCAATTACCGCTAACCGCATATCAATCAGTTGACTTTCCATTGTATCTATCCGTTCTTGATTACTCATATTTTTATTTTCGTGAACACATAGTAAATACCGCATTATTCTGATAATAGATTTAACAAATTTAAATTACGACTATAGCACAAGAGACACTTAACTACTCACCTGAATAACATCTAGAATTAGAAGTCAATTCAGAAATACGTCACGAATATATCAATGGGTTAACTATACTGATAACAGGCGGAACACCAAATTATAACCAACTTGCGCTTAATGTCAATGGTACACTCAATTTTCTTCTCAAATGTCAACCCTATCAAGTCTTTTTTACAGATCGATGGCTTTTGATTGCTGACAAAAAAATCCATACCTATCCTGATGTTATAGTTAACAAAACACACCCATAATTTATGAAGAAGTAAGAAGAGAGACCCTAGTAAGTTCTATTATGATTGTAGAAGTTTTATCCAAGTCTACCAGAAGCAAAGATAGAGATTAAGAGTTTGCAGCTTATCGGACAATTACTACTTGTAAAGTGGTAAATTTTAGTTGATAAATGTTGAATACATGTTGAACAATATTTTAGAACTGAATAATAATAAATGGATATTTTCTAAATATACACATTCAGAGGATAGTTTAAATTTAGCTTCTATCCCTTGCCAATTATTGTTAGCAAATATTTTTGATAAAGTAGGCTCTAACTCAGAATAACAAAAACTCTAAACTCAATCTTCCACTTTACACCTCTACGTGAAACTATAATAACTACAAATATTAAAGGATTCAAAACAATGAGTCGCATCAACCCTTACACCCTACAAATGCAAATTACCCGAATGTTTACCCAGGGACAATCATTCTTTGCTTTAACAAGAGTTCAAGATTGGTTAAGAGAACATGATCAAAACCCTTTAGAATATGAGATTATCTTCCATCGAAAACCCGCACCTCCTGGTTCAAAAGAAGTGATGGTCATAGAAATTGAATTAAAACGCAGAGATGGACAACGAGTAGACCCTTGGTTACAGGAACAAGCCAATTTACACGCATGATTAATAATTAAAATAAAATTCCCAATCTGAAACTTATTAAATTGCGGAATACAGATTGATGTTTCTGTAGTTAGCAAAAACACCATTCCAAATTATAGAAATGAAAACTAATCAACGTTAGGTTTTTGCTCTTTGGGTTTATTTGGGAATTTTAATTTCTATCTCTATCTCAGCTTACCTCTGAGTTAGACCCACGACAATAGCATAA
Organism: uncultured Trichormus sp.; assembly: GCA_936914905.1. Lineage (GTDB taxonomy): Bacteria > Cyanobacteriota > Cyanobacteriia > Cyanobacteriales > Nostocaceae > Trichormus_B. The sequence continues at coordinate 2,068 of CAKZGI010000195.1, forward strand.
TTTCCCCACTATGACATAATTTGCCATTTGCTGTTACTAGGAATTGATGATCATATCAGTCAATGAGCATTAATAAAATGTAAGTTGGATATATTAGATATTCCTATACATATTGCACCACCAATAGTCCTGATTACTTGTGTCTTTGACAAAATAACACAATCTTTTGTACCTTATTGTAGTGCTGATATTACAGACTTAGCTGCTGATATTTTGGATATTATCGTATTTACTTGTTTAGCAGAAAAATTTCTAGAATCAGTACATGAATAATATTAGTATTTGGACATCATCAGAAAACGCTTTATGCTATTTAGGGAAAGCAGATAGAATTCTTCACACCACAGAGGAGGAAGCGCTTTTATTATCTCAAGTCCCCAAAACCGTTAAACGCATTCTGGACTTATGAACAGGAGGTGGTTGGAACTTGCACTATTGATAGCGGTGAAATTAAGTATTTCTACGGTAAAATCAAAGCTACGAACAACCTAACCCCCTATCCTACAAAGGTTCTTATTTCCGCAGCAACTCATTCCTCAACTGAAAACACCACTCGCAAACCCGACATCCTTAAACCACCTTCCGCTTCATTCCAACTGCGACTAGCACTGCGACAAAGTTCTGCATTGAAATTCCACGCGCCACCGCGCAAAACCCGACGATGTATATCACCATCAACATCCCAAATACTACCATTTGTCGGTGCACTTTCATAATTGTTATGCCAAGGATCAGCACACCATTCCCAAACTAACCCATGCATATCATACAAACCAAAAGCATTCGCTATATTGAAACTGCCGACATTTGTGATTTGTTTACGGAAGTCGCTTTTAATTGGGACAATATAAAAATCACCACCACTACAATTAATTAAATCAGAAGTAATTCTTTCTCCAAAATGGAAAGCAGTGGTAGTTCCCGCACGACAGGCATATTCCCATTCTGCTTCACTAGGTAAACGATAATTTCGTCCAGTTTTCATTGATAACCGTAAACAAAATTCCACTGCCTCATACCAGGAAACATTTTCTATAGGCAAATTTGTACCTTTAAATTTTGATGGCTTGGAGTTTAAAGCTTGGGTGACTTGCGGTAATGCTACAACTGCTTTCCACTGTGCCTGAGTAATGGGATATTTCGCCATGAAAAAAGGTTTAACCATCACTTTATGTTGCGGATATTCCTCAGCATCACCTTCAAATTCTGGTGAACCCATCAGAAAACTACCACCAGGAATTGATACCATTTCTAAAGCGATGTCTCTATTTAATTGTTCTAGAAAGAACCTGGCGCTAAGTGTGTCATAATTAATTGCTTGTCCTGCTGTATCTACTGTAACTACATCAAAGTCAAAAGTTTTTAAAGGTAGTAAGGGAACGATAATTTTCCGTGCTGGAGGTAGAGGTGTTAATGGTGTTTCGATAATATGGAAAATTGCTGAAGTTACTGGTTCTAATCCTAATGGGAGTGATAGTTTGGCTGTTAAATCATCTAAAACTTCTGCTGCTGACTGATATCTATCGTTAGGAAAATGTTGTAGTAATTGATCTAAAATGTATGTTAATTCCTGACTAATTGTAATACTTTTTGCCTGTAAACGTTCTTTCCATAACCATTTCGCAGTCATAGGATCATAAAGAGGATCTTTAAGCCCATAGGTATCTTGCATGGGTAAATCTTGAGTTAATAACCTGACACAGGTTACACCCAAAGCATATAAGTCACTTGCATGACAAGCAAAACCTGCCATCTGTTCGGTTGGTGCATAACCTAAAGTATAAATAGCTGTAGCTTGTCTGGCTATGCTGGTGTGAGTTACTTGTTTTGCACCACCAAAGTCAATTAAGATAGGTTTCTGATCTGTATCTCGACGAATAATATTTTCGGGTTTAATATCCCGGTGAATTACGTTTTTTCGGTGAACAAAATCAAGAACTGGTAATAAGTCTAACAAAAGTTGGCGAATTTCTCGTTCGCTATAGGCCTGTTCTTGAACTTCTTCTAGGAGGGTTTTCCCAAAAATAAATTCCTGGACTAAATATAAACTAGCACCTTGTTCAAAGTAAGCTAATAAACGAGGAATTTGGGGATGATTCTCACCAAGTTCATATAATCTAAAAGCCTCTTCTTTGAAGAATTCTGCTGCTTTTGCACGTTGTCCTGTTCCCTGAGCTTGGGGGAAAAATTGCTTAATAACGCAAGGTGCGTTTAGTCTATCTACATCTTCTGCGGCGTAAGTTTTGCTAAACCCACCTTCTCCTAATAAATGCAAAACACGGTAACGATTCCTGAGGATTTGTCCAAATGTACCGTGTCCACAAACAATGCAAAATTTACTGTAGTCAGGATTGAATGGGTTTGAACAATTGGGATTTTGACAAATTTGCATAGTTGAGGGGAAGATAGCATCTTGTCCAAAGTCAGCCCCAATTATTAATCAGTTATTAGTTATCAGTTATCAGTTATCTAGTAGTAATTAATGGTATATATATAGGTGCACAGATTTTCACTATTAAGATGAATAATATAATGATTCTGGGTATTTGTCAAGTGCTCGGTCAATCATTTTTTGGGGGATTTATAAAATATTTGGCGATTGAAAATAACTAACTAGATTCCGGACTTTTTGAGGAAATTGGGAATCTAATTTGAGCAGGGTTCAGTTTTTTTCTGGGAGGTTACGTGGTGGGATAGATAGCCATTTATAAAATTGCTTTTCTAACTTGTTAAGTCTCCACAAGAGTAACCCTAATGCTAGAGGTATAACTGTCTCGATTATGACTGTTAAAAGAGATATTTTATGTATGAAAAACGCTGAAATTGGACTACTTGCTAAAGCTAATAATACTATGATTGCATACCAGAATTTTAATAACTGAATATTAGCGAGGGGTATTCTAAAACTGGGGCATTTTTCTGTATGGGAGTGATACCGTTCTACTAGTGCTTATGTTGGTAATGGAGGAGGAAAAGGTTCACCGGGAAATGATTTGGCCTTGTATTAGTTCACCAAGTGATGCAGTTCAAATATAAAACAACTATCTGCTTTTGTTACTATATAAAAGGCTTTGGTAATCTTATGACTACCACGTTTTAGTTCTATTTTAGTTCTACATAACGTTCTTGGTAATGCAGGAGAATCTGGTCGTCTTCTAAGATACAATTTTGTCCCAGGTGATAATACTAAAGAAGTCTAAGTTTAATAAATATACTGGGGAGTTTAGAGGGAAATTCGAAAGAGAATCCTGCGATTATCCGACATTCACCTTTACGAATTGGTGTAGCATAAACGATGCTTAGTATTATTCATCCTTGGGAATTAATATCATGCCATATCAATATAGGGGCGATGAGTGTTGTCGATAATTCTCCTATTTTTTCTGGTTTGAACCCTTGCTTCCATACGCCTTTGAAAGCATGTTTTCCGGAATTAATAACTTCTAATTGTAAGGATGTAGCTTTGGCGCGATTTCTGACTGTGCGATCATAGATAAAAGCAACATGACTAGGATGTAGAATATTTTCTAATAGTGTCAAGGCATCATAAGGAAAATGCCGAAATGTGTTGATTATCACCAATCCATCTGGCCATGCTTCTATGGGTTCTATAATGGGAACTTTTGTTATTTTTGCCTTCTTTGGGGTGCTTGTATAAACAAATAATAATACTTCTTTTTCAGTTCTTTTTCAGTTGTTGATAATTATGATATACAGGCACCTTGGGAACTTTCAGACTTCCCTCCTGGTAATTGTTGTGGAATTATTTAACAATTTCCATCTCCTGAAAATGCCCAACTATGATAGGGACATCGGTCTACAAATGTTTGCCAAGATTGAGTTTGTTTGTCCCACCAAATAACTATATCTTTGCCTAATAGTGTAAAAGGAGTGGGTTAGATTTTATCTAAGTCTTGAAGGTAGTGAACTGGATACCAGGCTTCTTTCTAGTCGAAATGATCCGGGTTATCGCCACCTGGTAATGTTTCTGCTATCAATTTATCATTTATATTCATGTTTGTTTCTAGCATTTTTTAGGGGAAATAAATATTCAAATATTTTTATCTAAAGTGGATAGAATAGACAGATTCCAAAATGGACAGAGTCCAAGTAGATGTCCAGGGGTGTAAAACTGTAACTTACGCTAATAGATTTTCGGGTTTGCTGTCGCTTAACCCAATTTACATTTTTTAGTAATTGGGTAGTAATTACGAATTACGTTTGCGTAGTGTGCTGAAAGCATTATTACAAATTATTTTGCTTGTCTTGAGATGCACGAATTAGTTCTGCTATACTCGCGACAGTGGCCGTGATGGAAATTAACATGACGCTGAGGGCGTTTATATCAGGTTTGACTCCGGCTCTAATGCGGCTAAATATTTCTATTGGTAAGGTGCTAGAACCGCTACCAGCAGTAAAACTGGAGATAAGAAAGTCGTCTAAACTGAGGACAAATGCGAGTAAGCAACCGGAGATAATACCAGGTATTAATTGGGGTAAGACAACTTGGAAGAAGGCTTGAATGGGTGTTGCACCTAAATCTACTGCGGCTTCTTCTAGATGGGGGTCTAGATTATTGAGTCTAGCAGATACAACTAGTCCAATGTAGGAGAGACAAAAAACAATGTGGGCTGCTACGATTGTGAAAATGCTTAATGGTATAGCGAAGGCAGCTAAACAAACTAGTGTGGCTACTGCGATAGCAATATCAGGAATTAATAATGGTAGATAAGATATACCACGATACAATATTTTGCCGGGAAAATTATAACGAGCTAACCCTACCGCCATAAAAGTTCCCAATACTGCAGAAACTGTGACTGCGCTGAAAGCAATTAGTAAACTGTTATTTACAGCCGATAAGATGCGATCCTCACTGAACAGTTTTTGATACCATTCCAGGGTGAATCCTTGCCACGTAGCGCTGTAGGGTGATTTGTTAAAGCTATAAAAGCCTAGTACCATGATAGGCAGGTACATGAACACAAGTATCAGCAGTGAGAACGCAGACTGCCATAAGATAGGGGCTTTTTTGGTTTGTTTAGAGATATTCACGTTTATACTTAACTTTATACTTATTGTATTAGATTACACTAATGCTATCAAAGTAGTCAAGGTATTTGCAGGTAAGTTAGCAGACATAAAATAAATTACTGTTTTATGAAACAATTTTCTAAAACCTAACACTAAAATACAGGAATAATAAATATTATCTAAATAATAAGTATTTAGTATATTGGCAATAATAACATAGTTTCGATGTTTTTGTTAATTAATTATTGATCCTAAGGATCATGATTTTGTATGTATCTAACACATTTATGTCGGGAGCGACGCGATTTTATGATGTGAGGCAGAAAGTGTGATTTCAGCTACACTATCTACAGATATCGCTAGATATCGCTAAAATATTTTTCTGGAACTAAAGTAAAATAAATTATACCAGACGAATAAAATTCTAAGACAAAGTATCTTATCAAAATATCCTAAGAAGACTTGCATTCAATAATTTGTAGCTGGTGGGAATAAGCTGCTTACGCCAGTAATCAAACAAGTAGGTATTGATGGACACAGGAAATTTCTTTTAATGGGAGTTGTAGGTATTAAGATATTAAACAGTTTTAAGATTGATATAAGAGGTAGTAATGGAATTACAGAAATTATGCCAAATCCCAGCTATCCATTGATAACGAAGATGTAACATAATTTCCGTATTTACTTTTAACCAAAATCCACTATTTCCTCTCATTCTTCAATTGATAACTTGACAGATTAAACTTCCTATAGCTCCACCAAAAATCGGTAATTTACTGGCTAAAGATTTAGCATAATTCAAAGGTTCTTCCCAATAGGCACGTAAAAGATAATTTCCTTACTGAACCAGAGTCTTAGAATGCTCTCCTACTGCTGAAGCAATAAATTTATCCATATTAATGCGGCTTCTCTAATCTTTCCTTGATGGGTCTTAAAAGTTTGTCTATTCCATTCGGGAATATTATTAACTCCTAAAAGTTTCTTAACTTGTTCTTGAAACTCTTTCAAACATTTGCTCAAATCAAGACTTGAATATATTTTTGTTTTTATTAATGGTAGGCATTCGCTATTTTTTCTTTTAAAATCCTACCTTTTTCAGTATAAAACCAGTCTTTATCAACTTCTCTCATATGATTAATCTGATTAAGTTATTTCACTCGACGTATATGTATTAAATAGGTTTACCTACGGTAAATTATTTTTACCAATACCTGTTCTTGGTTTAGCGATCGCACACTTCTTACCCCACCTCACAAAATTGTGTTGCTCCCTTTATGTCTTGAGTAGAATATATTGTCCCTACCTAAGATAGACAAAAAATATCCAAGTTACGACTTAAGATTTTTAAGCAACTATCAATACAGTTGGTGTTTTCAGTGATTTACTGCTATAGTTAATTGCTGGCCATTAATTTACATAGGAAAAACAAACATTACTGACTTACAGTCAGATCTTTTAGGAGGTTGATCATGAGAATTGCTCAGATTGCTCCGTTGTGGGAGAGAGTACCACCTCCAGCTTATGGAGGGATAGAATTGGTAGTAGGTTTATTAACGGATGAATTAGTTCGACGCGGACATGAAGTTACGTTATTTGCATCCGGGGATTCTTTAACTTCCGCTAAGTTGATATCAGTTCATCCCTGTGCCTTAAGACTCGATGCTACTGTCAAAGAATACAGTATTTATGAATTGCTACAACTGGCTTTAGTCTATGAACGAGCCGAAGAGTTTGATATTATTCACTCCCATATGGGGCATAGCCCCTTAGCATACACAAATCTGGTGAAAACTCCGACAGTTCATACCTTGCATGGAATTTTTACTCGAGATAATGAGAAAATATTTAAATATGCCAGAAAACAGCCCTATATCAGTATTTCCGATGCTCAAAGAGAACCCAGAGTAGGGTTAAATTATGTAGATACAATTTACAATGGAATTGATGTTACTAGTTATAAGTTTTTTCCTGAACCGATAGATGAGCCTTACTTGGCATTTTTAGGGAGAATGTCTCCAGAGAAAGGTCCACATTTAGCGATTGAGATTGCTAAAAAAGCTGGTTGGCGATTGAAAATGGGGGGTAAAGTGGATATGGTAGATGTGAAATTTTTTGAGCAAGAAATTCAACCGCTAATTGATGGTGATCAAATTCAGTATTTAGGTGAAGCTAATCATGCTGAAAAAAATGTTCTGGTGGGAGGTGCTGTAGCGACATTATTTCCTATTACTTGGAGAGAACCATTTGGATTAGTAATGGTAGAGTCAATGGCTTCTGGTACGCCAGTAATTGCTATGCGAATGGGTTCAACTGCTGAAGTAATTGCTGATGGTAAAACAGGTTTCGTTTGTAATAATACACGAGATTGTGTGAGTGCGATTGATAAGGTAGCACAGTTAAACCGCTATGCTTGTCGGCGATATGTAGAAAATCATTTTAGTGTCAAACAGATGACTGATGCTTATGAAGCTGTTTATAAACAAATCCTCAAAGAGAAGTTTGCTAAAAAAAATGGGTATTTACGCTCTACTCTACTTACTTAAGTAACTGGGGGTTAAAAATTGTCGTTATGATAAGGTAAGAGTGAATAGGTTTTCAGGCCAACTTATATTTTGTTACATACTTTTGTTTTCTTACGTAGTTATACTTAGGTTTATTAAATAGTGCACGAATTGTCTCTATACGTTGGCAATTTACTCGTAACTCGCCATACCCTAAGCGAGAAGGTGAACGTACATTAATTATGTTGGAGTTACGGTCTAGATAGAATTCTAGATCGACAAATCCCATCCAAGCTGTTTTGGATTCCGCATGTATATAATCATTTCACTAAATATCTTGGTTCTAGGTAAAGATTGACTAATACCTTTAGTCTGAGATAATACCTATTCTAGTGGAGAGGTAACATTCAGCTGAGCAATTTGATGAAGTGAGTCTGTACTTTGACTGGAAACACAGTTAGGAGTAGAAGGACAGGTTGCTAATCTACCATCTTGAACACCTAAGTTATTTGATCTTGTGCCTGCGAAGATCATAGGAATAAGTAGGGGTAAAATAATTAGAATTACAATGATAATAATTTAGGAGTCAGGAGTAAAAGCCTTTTGTGGCATAGCTTGGTGATAAATATGATGCTGTAAAATTTTAAAATCTTCTTCTTGTTTGTTGAAGCAATACAGAAACTCGGTATTTATTTGTTATTCATTAAATATAAATTAGTGTGGTTAGTTGAAGACTAAAAATTAAAACAAATACAGTGATCGTAAAGATCCTTATTCTCTGTCACTTGTGTAGTGTGTTAATAACCACAAAGCATAACGCTCTAATCTCCTACCAAAATAGCTGTAATTCCCAGCGCCCAAGCAAATAATACTAGATTGTAACAATACCAGCTTTTAAGGCAAAACTGAGAGATGTAGCAACGGCGGGGGGTGCATGGCATCGAGGAATATTATCAATAATATAGCTGATAGCATTGTCAGTCCACTGGAAATATACCCACCACCAAAACATAAATAAGTGGTAGAAGCAATACTAGCAGCCATCATTTGGGCAAGTATCAAAGTACGGATAGCGTGCTGAAGGGCGATCACCTTAACAGCTTGTTACATCCACTTTAAGACTTTGGGGATATCGCTTCTTTTCAGGAAGGATAGACGATCATGAGGCTGATGAAAACATTAGTAATCTAATAATTTTATTATGCCATTAATACCATTGAGCCTGACATAAATTATGACACCCACAATTTCTATCAACGACAGTCAACGTTTACAACTTTCACCCCTCCCCTAGAAGTCCCCAAGCGCTTATTACTTGGTCCTGGTCCCTCTAACACCCATCCTCATGTGTTGCAGGCCATGAAAACCACACAATTGGGTCATCTTGACCCTGTATTTTTAGCCTTAATAGATGAAATTCAATCTTTATTGCGCTACGTATGGCAAACGGAAAACCCCCACACCATAGCCGTAAGCGGTACAGGTACAGCAGTAATGGAAGCCACTTTAGCTAACACCGTTGAACTGGAAGACGTGGTGTTAATTTGTGTAGCTGGTTATTTCGGAAATCACTTAGTAGATATGGCGGGAAGATATGGCGTAGATGTGCGAACCATTACCAAACCTTGGGGACAGGTATTTTCTTTACATGAAATTAGCAGAGCTTTAGAAGCTCATAAACTGGGAACTTTAGCTTTAGTTCATGCAGAAACCTCCACCGGCGCACGTCAGCCTTTGGAAGAAATGGGTGAGTTGTGCCACAAATATGGCATATTGTTATTAGTGGATACTGTTACCAGCTTAGGTGGCATTCCTATTTTCTTGGATGACTGGGGAGTTGATTTAGCTTATAGTTGGAGTCAAATTATAGTTGGAGTCAAAAAGGTTTGGGTTGTTCTCCTGGTGCATCACCCTTTACTATGAGTGCGCGGGCAATGGAAAAGTTGCAGAAACGTGAAAGTAAGGTTGCAAACTGGTATTTAGATGTGTTGTTATTGGGTAAATATTGGGGTATGGAACGCATATACCACCACACCGCCCCGATTAATTTATATTATGGTTTACGGGAAGCGTTGCGTTTAGTGGCAGAAGAAGGTTTAGCAAATTGCTGGCAACGTCATCAAAAGAACGTTGAATATCTGTGGGAAAGTTTGGAACAAATGGGTTTGAAAATGCACGTTGAGAAGAAATACCAATTACCGACTTTAACTACTGTTTGCATTCCTGAAGGGGTAGATGTAAAGACTGTGGTACGGCAGTTATTACTTGAGCATAACATTGAAGTTGGTGGTGGTTTGGGTGAGCTTGCGGGTAAAGTTTAGCGTTTGGGTTTGATGGGTTTTAATAGTCGTGCTGAAAGTGTGGATAGGTTGGTTGAGGCGTTGAAACTGGTTTTGGATAAGTAAGGTTGTTTTAGGGTGGGCATTTTGCCCGCCTGCCTAGGTAGTCAAACAGGTGAAAGAATAGTTATGGATTTTTGCCAATAATGACTTCCCTTGATTTCATGACCCTGATACTCGTTCTCCTGCCGAATTAGAATCTATTGTGGGTTCTAGTTACTCT
>CAKZGI010000196.1 GCA_936914905.1 uncultured Trichormus sp.
TCAGTTATTCTTGGTCTGGGAAATATCATAAGAGCATCAAAGGAATAAATTTAATTACACTGTACTTCAGTGATGTGAATGGAAATTCACTACCAACAAATTACAGAATATACGACAAAAAGGAGGGAAAGATGAAGAACTATTATTTTCAGGAAATGCTCAGGGAAGTGATTGATTGGGGTGTAAAACCAAGAATAGTTACAGGAGACACTTGGTATTCAGGGGTAGAAAGCTTCAAAACAGATATTTTGTTCATTTTAAGCATTTGTTCTTTTAGAAAAAATGTGCTCTGAAAACATAATTTCTAATTAGAATGAATTGCAAAGGAACTTATTCACTTTGGTTGTGCGCAACTACATTGTGGAAAATCTTACCAATGCTGGTACTGCTTAATACCCATGGATGAGTTTTTTTGTCAATCCGTAACTCCTAATCTATTAGATTCAATATTATCTTGATGCTGGGATTATTGCAAAATAAAGAAATACCCTCACCTAAAATAATTGGATGAAGGTTAATATCAACAAATTTTTAACATCTGACACACCTTCCTAATATGCCAGTTGTATAAGTCTTGTAGTAATTACTTGGTTAAGTTGGTGATGATTATCTAATTAATTTATTCTGATTATTGGATTCTCAACTTAGTCGATTGTTATTTAGATTGCTACAATCAACCATATCAAGATTTACAAGGTAGATTTGGTTATCGTCACAGATCAATTTTACAGCCTAACGAGGCTGTAAAATTACCATCTTTCCCTGAATTAACCTTATATTTAACTAAAGTATTTCCCAAGTCAAAATCAGGTTGTAAAACATAAATTTCCTAATTTTATAGAAAAATAGCAGATTGCAGCTCAATGAGTTACAGAATCTAAATTGAAACCAAGACAGCAAGAGAGTTTTACTCCTGACTCCTACTGTATGCTATTTTATATGTCTGTATTTTTATAAGTATAAATACTAAGGCGGTGATATAATCCGCTTTAGTATTTATACAAATGAGTTACTCATCTTTACACCTGCTTTGATAGGGTCAAAATCCGGAGGAAAATGGGTGTTATGGTCACAATCTGCTTTTTCTAAATGCGTTCCCTGTAAATTAGCTTCACGCAAATTAGCAGAAAACAACATTGCTCCTCGCAAATCGGCATTTTTTAAATTAGCCTGACTTAAATCAGCAAAACTCAAATCACAGCCCCGCAGATTAGTACCACTGAGATTAGCTTTGCTCAAATCAGCATAGCTGAAGTCAGAGCCTTTTAAATCAAGAACTTGCAGATTGGCATTACCTAATTCTGCCTTTCCAAAGTCTCTTTTTCCCGCCCCATACTCCTCTAGAATCTTAGCAGTGGTATTAATGGGCTGTTGAAAATTCGCTTCCGGCATAGAACAGCCTCACCTATTTATCTAAATTTTTTTAACTGGGTTTATTCCACCAGGCACATTGATCATACTAACCAATAATCCCGACAATGAACAAATTTTTAACATAAATTTGTCCAATGACAGCAAAAAAGCCAAATTTTTGTATTTCTTCACAAGTTTCTCAGATTTTTGCGTTAATTTTAAATATGGAATCGATAAACCTATAAAAACTAACCATAAACATAAAGGAGGATAAAGGTGGTATTGTACCACAATTTCTTAGATGTATCCAATCCATCTAATCACTAGTACCGCCGTGAATTCAAAAGGCTTCTTTCAGAAGAGCTAAGCTAACAAAATAGTACTTCCAGCAGGCTGCGCCAACAAAATTCAAAATGAATACGGCGTGAGCTTTTCAGAGATTTGGAATGGTTGGTTTATTTACTCAGTACTGTATTAGCCTGCGGTATATATGATTATACCTTGGTAAATATGCCAAATGTTTGTACTTGTTCATGTGTCGTCAAATAGATGGATTCAATGCTAAAGTCGCTGGGCTATGAATTAAATTATAAGCCGCTTATAGCCGAAACAAACCATGATACTCAATTAAAAGAGCAAGCTGAAAATCAATAATTATTTACTTCTCACAGGTTTATAAAATAATGCCTAAAACTGCAATGGTCATTGGTTATGGGAATAAACTGCTTGGTGATGATGCTATTGGAAATCGGATAGCAAATGCTATTGAGTCTTGGCATTTATTAACTGTCAAATCTCTTGCAGTCCATCAACTGACACCGGAACTAGCTGAAAATTTAGCAAAGACTGATTTAGCAATTTTTGTAGATGCTTGTATTAATTCTGAACCTTTAGATATACAAGTAAAATCATTATTACCAGATACTAGTAATGCTGTCAATGGAAATATAGGTGATCCGCGATCACTTCTTGGTCTCACCGAATCTCTCTATGGTCATTGTCCCCCAGCTTGGTTAGTCACTGTACCTGGATTTAACTTTGAAATGAGCGATTGCATCTCACCATCAGCAGAAAAAGGCATGGCGATCGCACTCATTAAAATTATTCAACTTCTTCCTAAATGTGACAAGTTATGGATGCAATGTGAATAAAAAACAGGTGACAGTGGACAAGTGAAAGTAAACAGTGAGGAGACTAATAGCTGATAGCTGATAACTAATGACAGGAGTCATTATGTAAAAATCTATTAAACCAAAGCGACCTGGCTTATGATATCTTACGAACAGAGACGATAAACCCCTTAGATACTATTTTTGGACCTAAAACTTTAGCAGTAATTGGTGCAAATGAAAAACTAGGAAGTATGGGAGGTACACTCCTTTAGAATTTAATTACTAATACCTTTGGTGGTACTATTTTTCCTATCAATCCTCAACGACAGAGTGTATTAGGAATTAAAGCCTATCCTACTATTTTTGATGTTCCTGAAAAAATTGATTTACCTGTTATTGCTACACCAGCACATACAGTCCCAAAAATTATTTCTGATTGTCTTGATGCAGGAATTCAACGAGCAATTATTATTTCTGCTGGTTTTAAAGAAGCCGGTGCGAAAGGCATTGCTTTAGAACAGGAAATACTCCAACAAGCACACCGAGGAAAAATTAGAATTATTGGACCAAACTGTTTAGGAGTAATGAGTCCAGTTTCTGGTTTAAATGCTACCTTTGCTAGTAAAATGGCATGTCCGGGAAACGTCGCTTTTCTCAGTCAAAGTGGGGCATTATGTACAGCAATTCTGGATTGGAGTTTGCAGGAGAAGGTCTGTTCTAGAGTCTTTATTTCCACTGGTTCAATGTTAGATATTGGATGGGAAGATTTAATTTATTCTCTCGGAGATGATCCCCATACAAAAAGTATTATCATTTATATGGAATCTATTGGGGATGGGTGTTCTTTCCTCTCCGCAGCACGAGAAGTAGCATTAACAAAACCAATAATTGTCATTAAAGCAGGTCGTACCACAGCCGCAGCTAAAGCTGCAGCTTCTCACACAGGTACATTAGCTGGAAGTGACGCTGTTTTAGATGCAGCTTTTAGTCGCTGTGGAGTATTACGAGTTAATAGTATTTCTGATTTATTTGATATGTCAGAAGTATTAGCAAAACAACCACGTCCCCAAGGATCAAAATTAACTATTTTAACTAATGCTGGTGGACCAGGCGTTTTAGCAACAGATACATTAATTGAAAGTGGGGGAGAACTGGCATAAATTTCTGAAGAAGTCATTAATTCTTTGAATTAAATATTACCACCCCAATGGAGTTATAATAACCCCATTGATATTTTAGGATATTTTAGGAGATGCTGATCCCCAATGTTATACAAAAGCTTTAGAAATTGCCGGCAAAGATCCCAATAGTGATGGTTTATTAGTAATAAAAACACCTAAAGCTATGACAGATCCCACCCAAACTGCTGAACTTTTAAAACCCTATGCGCAAATGTAGAATCAACCAATTTTAGTGAGTTGGATGGGTGGTGCAGATGTGGCTGCTGGAGAACAAATTCTCAATCGTCAAGGTATATCTACATATCGTTATCGCGATACAGCAGCACGGGTATTTAGCTATATGTGGCGATATAGTTATTTATGAAACTCCAGTATTACCAAACGTAGAACGCAATGCTAGTTTGTGTAATTGTGCTTTAGTAGAAAATATTATTCAAAAAGCAAGACAAGCAGGAAGAACAATTCTTACAGAATTTGAATCTAAAGAAATATTAGCAGCCTATGCTATTCCTGTAGTTGCTGGTAGCATTGCTAAAAGTGCAGAGGAAGCGGTGCAATGTGCAGAAAATCTTGGTTATCCTGTAGTGTTAAAATTGTATTCCCAAACCATTACCCATAAAACTGATGTGGGTGGTGTGCAGTTAAATTTGCGAAATTAGGAAGCTGTAAAACGCGCATATCATCTAATCGAATCATCGGTGTTAGAAAAGGCAGAACCTGAAGATTTTTTAGGGGTAACTGTACAACTAATGGTAAAAACCAGCGGTTACGAATAGATTATTGCTAGTAGCTTAGACCAGCAATTCGGTCCAGTATTATTGTTTGGGGCTGGTGGACAATTAGTGGAAGTTTTACAATATAGTGCGATCGCACTTCCTCCTCTAAATACAACCTTAGCATGCCTGATGATGGAACAAACCAAAATTTATAAAGCCCTCAAAGGTGTGCGCGGGAGAAAAAGTATAGATATGGCAGGTTTGGAGGAGTTGTTAGTTGTATTTAGTCAATTAGTTGCGGAACAACCAGGAATTAAAGAAATTGATATTAATCCTTTATTAGCTATTCCTCGTACTCCTGAACATCCTGGTGGTTTAATAGCTTTAGATGGGAGGATAGTTTTGCATTCTACTGATGTCGAAAATCATCAATTACCAAAATTAGCAATTCGTCCCTATCCTCACTAATATGTTAGCGATTGGCAATTAAAAGATAGTACACCAATTACTATCCGTCCCATCCGTCCTTAAGATGAACCATTGATAGTAAAACTTCATAAAACACTGTCAGAAGAAAGTGTTTATTTACCTTACTTTCATTTAATTAAATGAAGTCAACTTATTGCCCATGAAATACTTATAAGAATTTGCTTTATTGATTATGATTGAGAAATGGCATTAGTGACAGAGTATGAAAATCCAGCAACTAAAGAAACAGGAATTTTAGCAGTAGGAAGGTTGAGTAAATTGCATGGTAGTGATGCTGCAGAATTTGCTATGGTGGTGAGCGATCGCTTTCAATGTCAAGGCTTATGTACAGAACTACTCAAAAGATTAATAGACGTTGGTAAAAACGAGAAAATCTCGTCTATCTATGCAGATATTTTGGCAGATAATTTAGGGATACAGCGAGTGTGTGAAAAACTTGGTTTCAAAATTTCAGACACAGTAGATACAACAGTATTAAGGGCCGAAATTGAACTTAGCAGGTAAGAATTCAGGAGTCAGAATGTTTGAGAAATTGGTTAATTATCAAATAGGTATTTTTGGCGTTAGCCTGAAAAAATTGTGACAGGGGTTAAATGTCTTATTTGATAGATGCAAATATATTATTACGTAATGTAGATTGATCTCATACTCATATCCTGACTTTTAACACCAAGGATTTTGCACGTTATTCGGAAATTATCGCTGTTCATCCAAAAGCTATAGCTTCTAAATCAATGTTAAATCTTTATTAATTTTCCAAATCTTGAATAATAGATCATGTATATTACAGCAGTTTTCAAGTATTTAGACCACATCTTGAATTGATATCTCTTTTTTTCTATGTACGAAACAAAAACAAGATATGATTTATATACCTGAAAATAGATGTAATTTTTCCAGAACCATCCCCTCAAAAAATTAACACCAAGTTTGTAAAACTCGACCTTTAATTTCTTGCCCAAACCAAGGTGTATTATTAGAAAGCGTATAAAGATTTTCTCTATTCACAGTCCAAGTATGTTCAGGATCAAATAATGTTAATTCGGCTTTTTCACCGACCTTAATAGCTTTAATTTCCTGTTGTAAACAGGCTGCTGGTTGATTACTCAAAACTCGCCATAATTCTAAAGCCGTAAATTCACCAGTTTCTACCAGATTTTGCCACAATAAGGCTAATGCTAACTCTAAACCAATTGCCCCCGGTGGTGATTCCGTAAAAGCCTGGACTTTTTCCTCATAGGTGTAGGCTGCATGATCAATAGCGATCGCATCTATCACACCCCCACGTACACCCCCACGCAACGCCGCTACATCATTGGGATTACCTAAAGGCGGGTCTAAATGCAAGGCTGTGTGATAACTTTTAACATCACTCGTATCTAGTAACAGGTGCATCCAAGTAGTGCTGGCTGTCACTGGTAAACCTTGAAACTTAGCAGTCGCAATCAGTTCCACACTCCGCGCTGTAGAAACGCGCATAATATGTACAGGAGTTCTAATAGCAGCCACCAATTCCAACAAAGCTGCGATCGCACTAGTTTCCGCACTAGCTGGAACAGGGGGTAAACCGATGCGCAAAGCCTCCGCACCTTCTCGCATAATACCATTAGCTGATAAAGAGCGATCACAAGGCCAAAACGCCACAGGTTTACCAAAAGGTTGCAGATATTCCAAAACCCGCCTTACTATACTCAAGTTTTCCCAAGGTTTACCATCCGTAAAACCCACAACTCCAGCAGTAGCTAAATCACGAAATTCCGTTAATTGCTTACCAGCTAAATCTAGAGTTATCGCCCCCCAAATTTGCAGATAAGCTGAAGCTTTCTCCCCAACTCTCTTTTGCTGCAACTGTGCCACCAAAGCTGGATTATCAATAGATGGATAAGTATCAGGTAAAACACCAAGCCTGGTAAAACCACCAGCAGCAGCAGCTTGCAAAACAGAAGCCAAAGTTTCTCTGTCTTCAAACCCCGGTTCACCGGAATGGCTATATAAATCAACTAAACCAGTACCCAGAACTAAACCCCGACAGTCTTGAACAAAAATATCAGCACTAATATCAGAAGTTTGTGATGCCATTGCTTGGATATAACCATCAACAATCAACACATCAGCTATTTCATCAGTTCCAGAAACTGGGTCGATTAACCGTACTTGTTGCAGCAATTCCTTTGTCATTGTATCTATCGGCTATTACATATAAATGCGTCAGTTCTTTGTCTATTCTATTTCTTGAATACGCAAAAATTAAACTTAGGACTGGGGATGAATGGAGAAATCCAAAATCCAAAATCTAAAATTCCATTACCGACAGCCGATACCATAGAGTGGTGTAAGCCTACACCAGATTCCTACAATGCTCCTGCTGCCGTTTTATCTAATACACCACTACTCAAATGACTAGTAATGTTCATCGCTTGCAGCACTGGTAAACCACTAGCTCCTAAAGGGTAGTCAATAACACTAACTGCTCCATTACCTTGACGGAAATTCCAGAAATTTTCTGGAGATAAACCCAAGATATGGCAGAGTAAAATTTTATTAGTAGCATCGTGAGCCACTACCAACCCAATTTGCCGTTGATTTACCTCAGCCGATTGTAATATTGACTGCCAAGCAGCCACACTACGTTCCCATACCTGTTGTAAATTTTCCCCTTGCGGCATTTGTACTTCAGCAGGTACAGTACGCCAGCGTTCCAACTCTCCGGGAAACTCTTGTTCTATTTCTGACTCAAACTTGCCTTCCCAACTGCCGTGACTGATTTCTCGTAAACCATCTAGTAATTCCAACTTTATATCAGCATGCTTCTGAAGAATAATTTCCGCTGTTTCTTTTGGACGCGCCATAGTGCTACTAAAAGCAAAATCAAGCGCCACCTCTTGGAGAAACTCCCCAGCTTTTCCTGCTTGCGCTCTACCATTCTCATTCAGAGGAACGTCAATTTGGCCTTGAAACTTACCTTGAAGATTCCATTCTGTTTCCCCATGACGTACTAATAATAATCTAAATCCTTGATGATTTGGTCGCAAAGTGGGTAAATTATCTTCCAAATGTTGCGTCTGATTCATTGATTCTAGCTGAACCGTATCACCCAAACCACCCGCAAAATTTAAAACGCTAATCGCGCAATTAGACTGTTGTAGTCCATGATAACTACTGGGAGGAATACCCAAAGCCGTACTAATAAGAGCGCGGTTAATACCATTATGTCCAACAATGAGAATAGTTTCCCCTTGATGACGAGATAAAATTTCTTGCCAAAACTGCTTGGCTTGTTCATATAAAGCCAGAACTGGGAAAAGTTCTCGTTTCCCCTGTGCGTCATTGACAATCATCTGCAATTCGTGGGGACGTTTTTTCCAAATGCTATAGTCATCAGGAAACTTCTCTTTCACATCAAGTGATAACATTCCTGCCCACAAAGGTAAATCTACTTCAACCAGATGTTCAGAAACCTGAATCACGGACGAATGTTCAACCAACTCACTGCGAATAATTTCCGCCGTCGTCTTGGCCCGGTTGAGAGGACTGCTATATATTGCTGTAAATGCTATATTACTCAGGGCTTTACCGACTTTACCAGCATCGCTCCGACCTTTATCCGTTAAAGTTGACGCATCAGTACGTCCTTGGATACGTCGTTCAATGTTATATGTACTTTGACCATGACGCACAATGATGACACGAGTCATTCAAAAACCTCTTCTCTCCAAATGTCTAATTTTACTGCAAAACGTTGGCAGAATAATTGTTTAGATTGGTTGAGTTTTGGAATTAAGAATTATATTGTTGTCTTGATATTCCCATTTTTACCATAAATTGGATATGTATCAGATTGCGAAGCAGCTTAAAGCTGATCGAAGTTATAGAGCGTCTTAGTAAGAAGTCCAAGCGAGAATTAAAGTATTCGTGTATCCTTTAATCTAAGGTTTTAATATTTAGGATTATCCAGTGTCCTTAATTGCTCAAACTCCACTGACAAGAACGCTCAAAGTCCCAACCCTCAACGACGATCCAACAGACTTCATTCGTATGTTTAAACTTTGGCAACAGATCACTGGAGGTTCAGGTCTTGATTTATTGAAGAATTTTGTAAAGGCCAAACAGGGTAAAATAGAAATCTATAGCCACGACTCCAGCAAGGAACTCTATCAAAGCACACCCACTTTGCACACCCACTTTCTTTGAGGGAACCTTGATAAACATCACAATTAGATGTGACGCGAACTACTGCTAATTTTACTGGATATGAGTTGTACTTTTAGTACAAAGGTTCTAATATATAAACACAGTTACAGATGATGGTGATTTTGTGACATTACCAGGTATTCAGATATTTACTGCTAATCCTAGAGCGATCGCATCTGCTAGAAATCAGGGTAAGTTAATACCTAGATAATTAGTTTATATTTTTGTCTATGATAATTTTTCCCAGATTTTTTTATACTCTTTTTTAATTTCATCTGCCAACATTTGGGGAGTTAAAATCTCAGCATTTGCCCCATATTTCAAAATCTGCTGATGAAACTAAAACCAATAATCTATACTTGCCTCAATGTCACAGTATTTTCCTTCCAGATCACGGTCAATGATTTCTTCATCTTTGCGTCGGTGGTGATAATTAGATAATTGTCCGCTTGTCCGATAGCAAATTTTTAATGTGGGAAAGTCGGAGAATAACCAATGAGTAGTAGATGCAGCACCAAGATTGACAATTTTATCTAGGCGGAAAATCTGATTCTGGTCTATATTAGGCCAATAATCAAAATTAGGCCAATAATCAAATCGGGAAGAACGCCAGTCAGGTACAAATGCAAATAAGTAGAGAGTAGCATCATGTAGTCTTAATTCTGACCTGTCAACATCCCAAATGCATCCTTGTCCTGGTTTGCTTTCATAGCGAATGGTGTAGCGACATTCTTGTTGAAAGCGTGCTTTGAGTTGGGAAGCGATGGTATCTAAATTGTGATCGCTATAATCTACAGGAGGATTTAAATCAACTTTAATAGACGCTGGAATATCCGATTCTGTTAAATTTCCAATACGTTGAATTTGGCTTGCTTGTGCCGAAAACCCCATATTAGAAAGGAAATATCCCGCTATAGCCAGGGCTTCTCATTGTTCAGTTGACAGAAGCATGGGAAAATTTGACTCAACTAATTTATAGGGACTATAAGTTCCGCTGTCTATTTTAATACCGCGGTCTCTAATTTCACGAATAGCACGAGTGAGTTTTTGCTTAACATCAGCATTATCAGGAGATTTCCCATGCTGTTCGATAAACATTGAGAGTAACTCTTCTAATTCTTTGCGTCCACGTGGCTTCTCGGCTAGAAGTCCCAGTATTTCCAGGATAAAAGCGATTTGCTTGTAATCAGAGTAAAGGTAATAGCTACCAGTAGTTCTGTGCCAATTTATAACAGCGATAGTGATTTTAAAGAGTCTGTTATTCTCGATGCACCAGCATTATTTTGGAAATTATTAGGATCATCTAATTCATTGCAAATTCAAGATTTTGAAAATGCAATGCAGCGACTCTTGATCGCTTATAGTCTGCATTTATATGCTCGCAGTTCTCCACCAGATGCTAAATGGTGAGATTTGATTAAAATGGTTCGGTAAGTAACAACAAATGTTCTCAATATTTCTTCCTTAGCACAGGAAGGTTTTCGATGTGATAAACGAGATAATCGCACCGTAGATGACGTTAAACCTTATTGGGAATATGCCCAACTCTGGGTAAAACAAGACCAATCAAAAACAACTAAAGGAGTTTATCTAATGACATTAATTGAGAAATTAGTAAAACAATATCGTGTATGCTATTAAGCAGGATTAGGTGAATATGTCCACACAATTTCACTACCACTCATTCTCCAAAGATATGTAAATAATTTTGTCAGTTCCTCAAGCAGTGGAAATCAATGATTTAATTCTCCAAATTTCTGGGAAAATTAAAGATGTTCTAGAACGGTAATAAGTATATAAACGTCCGTTAATAATGGATCAATCAATAGTGCCAACTGTAAGAGAAGAACAAGAATTAACTGCAATTCAGGAATTTATCACAACCTGCGTCCGCGAACTATTTCTAGGACTTTAGAAAGGAGATACAGCTTTATTACAAGAAAATCGTAACCCCATTAAATCCGGTGCTGATTTTGCATACCCTTGGTTAGCTTTGCCAGGAAAATCTCCGAAATCATCCTAATTTATGACCTTTAAAACCTCTTTGCTTCTTTGCTTGAGACAAATCATCAAAATCTACAACGCAAAGGAAAAATCATGAACATTCTCACAACCTTAAAACCCGAATTTCAAACAGTATTTCCCCGTTTAGCTTCTGGAAAATATATCCACTTCATCATGTTGCGTCACAGTCAATCATTCCCCGTATTTCAAAGAGATAGAATCATCAACACTGCATGCACACAATCAGGGTTAAAAAATACAGATGAAAGCAAAAGACAAATCAGCCGTTTAGTGCTGTTCAAGCGCAAATAAACTACCACATAAAGACTTGCTGGAAGGGAATTACTCAAGGGTTAAAATCTGACTACTGCTGATGAGACTAACAAAGATAAATACTGCGAATATAACGGCGGGAAATCCTGTAAATAATGCTCTCATTGTATTATCTATAGATTTGCAATTGGTGATACTGGTTCTGAAATTTCTAAAGTCTATTCTGATTCAGATTTTTCTCTGAGTGCTTACTAAGCATACCATCACAGTTTTACATTTAACGCACCTTATGAAGGAGGGATAATGAGTTAAGGAGAAGTCACAATAAGTTCTATTAATGAATTGGATCATGTAATTCCTGAAGTCACATTTCCCACTGTAGAAATCCTGCGTGATGCGACCTATGAAGGCTTTATCTATGTTTTAGGGAACTTACTGCGTACTAAGCGTTATGGCCCTCGAGAATCACGCACGGGAACAATCCGAAATTACATTGCTGGAATTGTATTTTGCGATGAAAAAATATTTAGTAATTTAAACTACACTCAGGGACTTTATGATCCTTCCTTTAAAAGCAGATATAAATGCTCCTATTGATGTTGTTTGACAACAGATACAAAAGATGATAAAGGATTGATTAAAAAATCAATCTGTACGCCAAAACGAGATACTTTTTGGTACGAAATTGGATAATTTAATCTGTGAAATTAATGCAATTTATCAAGATGAATATCTGTTCGCTGAAACCATGACTACTCTATATCGGCAAACGTAAGGATTGAGGTGGTGGGGTATTGACAAGTGTGATAGGTGAGGCAGAATATA
>CAKZGI010000197.1 GCA_936914905.1 uncultured Trichormus sp.
ACCCCAATGGAATTACACCCCTAAACCAGAGTTACAGGTTATTTAATCCACTATCGTTAATGGAACAACTCATGAGTTTTATTCGCAGTAAGTGGATATTTTATCAGTAGGGTGTAAGGAGTATAACCCTCATGTAGGAAGCTTTTTAGGTTCTTTGTCACCCCCTCAACTTAACAGGATTATCAATCAGGTGATCGCTCTCCATCGGTAAAATATCTCGACCATGCAACATATTCTGAATAATCGTAAATTGAGGTCTCCCAAGTCAGCATAGTGTAAATTACGACGGTGACAGCATTAGGAAGAATTGAACCCAAGGGAAAAGTAATTACACTTTCTGTACCCACATCTAGTCAAGGCAGCCGACTAGACTTACATCTTGCACCAACAAAAATTTATGGAATTAAATTACACAGTATTTTACCCAAACCCTTGATTTACCGATAGAAACTAATCAAAATAAGGTAGCCTTATCGCCCATATTTCTATGGTTCCCTGGGTTTGTACGGGGAGGTCCAAGATATGTCAACTTTTTGTCAAAGAAGGCGATAAAGTTAAAGGCAGACAAGTCATACCCATTTTAGTTAACCGCCCTCGTCTCCAAGCTGCTTATCAAGAAGCACAAGCAGCGCTGAAAATTGCTCAGATAATCCTGGAAGAAGTTCAATCAGGTGCAATGTTTGGAGAAATAGAAGCCCAAAAAGCCAGAATTGCCAGAATATAAGCCCAAAATTTAGGGGATGAAACTGGACAGAGACAAACCGTAGCAAGATTAGAAGCACAATGGTAAGGTGAAACCACTGCAGAACGCGCAACAATTAATAGGCTACAATCAAAAGTCACAAATACTTAAGTTGAACTGCAACGATACCAGTAACTTTACAAAGACGGAGCAATTTCTCAGTCTTTATTTAAGAGTAAAAACCTTGGTGTGGATACTATTACGCAAAAATCGAGTGAAGTTAAAGCAAACCTCAATCGTATTGATAGCAAGGGGAGAAAGCAAATTGGTGAAGCCAAAATCTCCCTAACCCGGATTAACGCCACTGGTAGCAAACAAATCAGTTCTGCCCAAGCCACATTAAACCAAATAGCCGAAGTCAACCGCACAATAGCCGCAGCACAACAAGCAAAGGTAAATTTAGATCAAACTTATGTAAAGGTCCCACAAAACAGCGTAATATTTTGATGTTCACACCCGTGCTGGGAGCAACACGATTTTGTGAGGTGGAGCAAAAACTGTGCTTTTAGCTACACAGGCCACAGAAATTGCTAAAATATCTTTCTGGAGTTAAAGTACAATAAATCGCATCAAACAAATAAAATTGCAAGACAAAGTATCCTCTCAAAATATCCTAAGAAGACTTGCATTCAATAATTTGTGACTGGTGGGAATAAGCTGCTTACGTCAGTAAGCAAATAACCAGGTATTGATTAGGATAGGGAATCCTCCTAAATGAGAGTTGTAGGTCTAAAATATTAGACAGTTTGAAGATGGATAAAAGAGGTAAAAATGGAATTATAGAAATAATGCCAACTTCCAGCTATCTATTGACAACGAAGATGTAACATAATTTCCGCATTTTCTTTTAACCAAAATTTACTGTTTCCTTTCATTCTTAAATTGACAACTTGGCGGATTAAACTTTCGATGGACCCACTACCAATAGGTAATTGACAGGCTAAAACTTCAGCATAATTCAAACGTTCTCTCCGAGAGGCATGTAAAAGATAATTTCTTTGTTTAACCAGAGTTTTAGAATGTACTCCTACTGCTGAAACAATAAATTTCTCCATATTAATGCAGTTTCTCTAATCTTTTCTTCATCGGCGTTAAAAGTTTGTCTATTCCATTCGAGAATATTATTAATTTCTAAAAGTCTCGTAACTTGCTCTTGAAAATCTTTCAAACATTTGGTCAAATCAAGACTTGAATATATATTTTTTGTCATTAATGGTAGACGTTCCCTATTTTTTCTTTGGAAATCCTACCTTTTTTTGACCAGAATACCTATCTATCTCAACTTATCTCATCTGATAAATTTATTTAAGTGATTTTATTAATTTATATGTATATAATACTTTAATTGTACGGTAAGTGATTTTTATTGATGCCTATTTTGGGTTTAGCGATCGCACACTTTTTGCCCCACCTCACAAAATCGCGTTGCTCCCTCCCGGTGTAAAGTTGGCCAAAGCGATGTATATCGGTTTAGCGACTTGGAAAAATCCGTAAACAAAACGCAAAACCACAGTCTAAGTGATCGCTTTTAATCCTGAACAACCTGCATTAAATATACCAGACGTCAATACTCAATTAGATAAGATTGAATTACCTGATAATTTTCTTTTTAATTGTGGTGCAAGAGGAGATTATGATCAAGTTTTTAGCCAGATAGATGGTGGTAAAACTGCCAGCACAGAAATAGATAAGTAGGGCCGCGGAAAAATTTATAACTATGTCATGAGGAATGCAGAAAAGCGGAATCGAGCAATCGCAAGGGTCTCAACCAATTTACATTTCGTCAGAGATTTATTTTTATTTGTGTCTACCTACTTAAACGGATAATTTATATTAGTGGATTATTTAAATTAGGAGCATCATTTGGTGCAGATAGTACATTAATTTCTAGCGATGAAAACTTTTTACAGATCTTTGCCAGAAGATAAGTAGGAAATATCAATCTCGGTTTAAGACCCTGCGGATTTGTTTTAAATAGGGAAGATAAAATTGTAGTTAAGCAACAGCGAACCCCAAAAAAATTTTGATAATTTTGGTTTTCTTTACGTCAAACCAAGCTATATTAATGTCCAATTAACGATTGATTATGCAAACTATTAATGTATCCTGACCAGTAATTTCCATCTAAACTATCAATAATTTTTATTAAGAAAAACAACTCAACGAACAAGTTTTTCTTAATAAGAATCTCACCATTAATTCAGGTGAGGTAGTCATCATGACTGGTTCATATCGTTCTGGTAAAATCACCTTATTAACCTTAGCAGGTGGACTACTTTCTGCTCAATATGAGAGTTTAATATTATTAGATAATGAACTGTTGAACGCTAAGGCTCAACAACTAAACCAAGCGCGACGCAGCAATGGTTATATTTTTGAATCTCATGATTTACATAGAAGTTTAACAGCAGTTCAAAATGTAAGGATTGGTTTAGAATTGCAATCGAAAATATCAACTCGAGAAATACTCAACCGTTCAGAAGCAATGTTGGAGAAAGTAGGATTAGGAAACAAACGTAATTACTATCAACCTAATTTATAAGAGGGACAAAAATAACGAGTTGCGATCACACGTGCAATTAGTCAGTCAGCGGAAAATCATTTAACATAAGTTTGATATTATCTACTTGTGGGAACGATCAACAGAGGAATTTCTGACTGTTCCCGGTTTATTACCATTTGCTATGCTGACTAAGACAAATGATCCTAAAATCGTATTAACCCAAGTAGCACAAGCAGTTAAAGCAATTACCAATCAACGGCTACAAAGAAATATAGCTGCTGCTACTGGCGTTTTAGCAGGTCTAGTGTTAAAGAAAGATGTAATTAGGAAGATTTTCAGGAGTAAGATTATGCGCTAATCAATCATTTATCAAGAAATCCTAGGAGAAGGTAGGGGCGAAGGTAAGGCAGAAACAACTAGAAAGCTGGCTTTAAACTTGTTACGAATTGGTATGAGTTTAGAACAAATTGCTGAAATTACGGAATTATCTCTTGAACAAGTTCAGACCTTACAAAAGGAAATTTAAGATTCTTAAATTTAACTAAACTAGTCGTAAGTTGGGTTAACGCAAATAAAATATGATTAGGGATATACATTAATCGGTTCTGCTTAAGAATTCGGGAGTTAGGAGTCAGGAGTCAGAATGTTTGAGAAATTGGTTAATTATCAAATGGGTATTTTTGGTGTTAGGCTGAAAAAGCTAACTGCTGATGGCTAATAGCTGAATGCTTACGGTTCTGCTAAAAATTTTGCCACTTTTTATAAAGTCCGAGAATGTGTTAACATACAAGGGTGAAGTGCAACTGGTAAAGTAAGTTCCTTACCTATAGGAATTTGTGAGCTATTTGGCGGTACAATAATCAAATTATAAGGTGTCCAAATAGATGTAAAATTTAAATCAACATATCGACGTCAGAATTTAAATCATTCATGCACTGTATATCGACGTCAGAATTTAAATCATTCATGCACTGTTAGGACGCATCTGTACACAACCAGGAAGCGAACAACCAAAAGCAATTTTATTCCATGATGAGGTGATGAAATTGTGATAAACTGCTTTATTTGATTAATTCCCCCCAATCTTTGAATTTAATAACGGCTGACAATTCCCCCCATACTAAAACCTACTAAATTAAATGTAATGGTTATTTTGGTTCAAAGGTAGCAGCCACATAATCCGCAACTTGCTGTGCCAACTGATCCAGAACTACAGCGCTATTATTAGGTAATAAATCCAAAGTATGCACAGACCAGCCCCGCTGTTTGAGGTAAAACACCATTTTGTTGAAAACAGCCCCAGTGTCATGAATACCATGCACTAACAATATGGGACTGCATTGTTTATTTTCAGTATTCATTCCAACTATTCCTAATTAATTCTATAAAGAATTTAACTAAGTACTGTACTTAGTGGCAATGAGATTATGACAGTTTTTGCAGCTAACTACTTAATGTTAATTTTTATTAAAGAAAGTCTCAGAGTCTTGCTCCTAGTTACAGTAAAATTTAATAATTAGTTCGCAGTGTCTATAGGTTGCCAATAGTCGTAATGAATTCATTACAATTGCCCTATAGGTATAATTACAAGGTGATTAAGTAAAAATCCCTAAAATTATTACCGGAAACAATTATGGCAACATAATCTTACATTATGTTGCCGTAATTAATAAATGCGGTGATATTGCAAGATATTAAAGACAAGATATTAAAGATAGGAGAAATTGTAATGTTCGGGTTTATCAAAAATTTAATCGGTGGTATTTTGGGTTTCATTACTGGGCTATTTGGAAAGAAAGACGGCTACTACTTGGAACTAAAGGAAGAAGTCGCTGAAACTAAACCAGTAGCAGCTAAACCAGCAGTAGCCCCAGCAGCGAAAGCAGAACCTGCTAAAGTAGCTAAGGCATCAGCAAAAACTGAACCTGGTAAACCAGCAGCACAAACTGAAACTACCTTTGCACCTAAGTATTTGATTCCTTCATCTTCTAATGATCGTCGTCGTCCCGGTGCGAACATGAACACTTATATGGATATGGCACGTCAAGTGAAAGTTCCTGGTTAAATTTGTCTAATGGTTATTGATGAGTAAATTTTAGATTTTAGATTGATGATTTTAGATTTATGTATCACCTTAAGGTAGGTAGCTGGAAATCTTTTTGGATTTGGGATTTTTAAATGTCAAGACTTACGCAACTGGAATATTCTGAGGATGCATAAGACATATGAATTTGCTTAATATTAACAGATTTTGGACATCTGACGCAGTCTATAAGAGACATTGTGTGTGACAATTGCGTAAGTCTTAAATGTATTGAATTATGTAATCCAAAATCCAATATCTAAAATCTGAAATTTCCCTGACTATTACACTTACACTGAAGAAATAAACCACAAACTCCAAATCTATGAAAAGCTTATGCTGTATTCATTTCTAATTGTTAATTTTTAATTGTTAATTCTGTTCTGTGGTACTAGGATTTATTTGCCACATTTTTAACAAATACAATTCCACTGTATAAATTAAATGCTGAATCCCAATTGTTTTTTTCTCTCCTAAATAGTTGAATATGAGAGGGAATCTGATTTAGCATTTCTGTTTGATCTAAAATGGTGTCACCAAAAGTCTGGAAGTCTGACCAGGTTTTGACTTCTTGAGGTAAATGGTGTCCAACCCATGTCATCAAAGCATTCCACTTGTTTCTAATTGTATTTTGGTTGGCTTGGGGAGTGATTTTTAAACCCTGTTGAAATTTATAACCCTTGTCATAAATTCGCAAAATACTATTTCTTCCACGTAAATGTAAATCACAGAATTGGGCATAGTCTTGAGTTTGGGTTTTGCGTTCTAGTTTACCACGGACGTTAATATCTACTACTTGTTCAAAAATAGGCAACAGTCCTACAACTCTAGCCATTACTTCTGACCAGTCAAAATTGATAGAACCAGGTTGATTTTCGCTATTTTGACAAACAACTGTGGGTTTTGACGGGGATTCAGAGAAATATTTGACTTGATATACTTGGATTTGTTTAATTTGTGCTATTTTCAACCAAAAACAAGGAATACCTGCCTGTTGTAACTGCGCCCCATAAAATTGCAGTTCACCTATTTTCCCCGTGCGGTATACTTTCCAATAGCGACTTGGTAACATCAGTCTAGCCGTGTAGGGATCTATTTGCATAATTTGGGCAAATTTGGGCGCAGCTAGAGTTTTCTGTTCATTACTGATGGGTTCTAAAACTAATATTCCCGCTTCGTTATTACTTGGTTGTGTGATCGCTTTAGCAATAGCTTTTTGTCTTTCTTCTTGCTTAATATTTTCAAGACGTTGTAAACCTTGACGTGCTTGTGACAATATATTCTGATGAGTTGTTATCTGCAGTAGTTGACGATAAACTTTTTCTGCTTCCTGTCGCTTTCCAGAAATTTCATGTAATCGTGCAAAATAAAATTGTACCCAAGGATTTTCTGGGGATTCTTTGAGTAATGGTTTGAGTAATTTGGCTGCGGTCTGGTAGTCCTTGCGTTCAAAGGCAGCGATAACTTCTTTTAGCATGACTTTAATAATGAACCTGATGGAATACTCGCGCCAAGATGCAAAAAAAGCATTATAGTTTTGCGTGAGATATATCACTTATACTTCACAGGCAGCCGCAATCAAGGATAATGCTACTATGGGGGCGGTAACTGCTCGCAAAATCCGACGACCAAGGGAAATGGGTTGAAATCCTGATTTTATTGCTATTTCCAGTTCTTGATCTGTCCATCCTCCTTCTGGCCCTATCGCAATTATAATTTCACCAGATAATTTATTACATACTGTTGTCAAATGTGGATAGTTACCACGCGCCTCACAAATATAACGGTGAATAGATGCATACTCGTTGATAGCTGTGCTAAAAGCCACTGGTTCTAATATCATTGGGACAAACGCCCGTTGTGATTGTTCAGCAGCTTCTAAAGCTATGCGCCGCCAACGTTCTAGTTTTTGTGGACTAGGATTTAATAAAGTGTGATGGCTCAAAATAGGAATAATACAAGTTACGCCTAACTCCGTAGAACACCGGACAACATCATCAAATCCATTTCCCTTTGGTAAAGCCACCATCAAAGTTATGGATACAGGTAACTCTGTTGTGACTTCCAGAGGTTCTAAAATCTGTCCTTGTTCCCCTATTAATTTCGCCAACCACCAGTTACCGATTCCATCCATAGCAATAAATTTATCTCCATCTCGTGATCGCAAAACCCGCAATAAATAATGTTGTTGTTGGGGTGTTAATAAAAGTTGGGTTTCTTGGAGTTGGGACGGATTAATAGTGATACGTTGTAGTTGAGACATAGATTTTTATGATTCACAGGATGACGATTTTTGATTGTTTCTGTATTTTGCTTGTAGATCAATAAGATAGTAGTGGAAGATAGTAGTGGGTTCAAACCAAGTCCCCACAAATTTTCCCCTACAGCCTTCTTGTTGAAACTCCTACAGAATTTATGCAGACCTCCACAATCTTTCCAGAAACCCTCCACCATCGTCGTCAAAGACTGGCAGAACTGATAGATTTTCCAGCAATTCTCTGGTCTGATAGTAGCAGTTCCCGCAACTTTCCAGCTAATGTCTTCCCCTTTCGCCCTAGTAGTCATTTCCTCTATTTCGGCGGAATCACTCTCCAAAATCCTGTCATTCGCCTAGAAAGTGGCAAGCTACAACTATTTATAGATTAACCTCACCCCAGTAGCACCCTGTGGCACTGAGAAACACCAACCCGCGAGGAAATAGCCGCAAAGATAGGTGCAGATGATGCTAGACCTATCGCAGAATTAGAAGATTATTTGGATAATGCTACCACTATTCCTGTTCAAGATGCGGTAACTTGGACACAGCAATCACAATTATTAGATAGATGGCTTTTACCCCAATAGCCACCCCAAGGAATTGATTTAGAACTAGCCAAAGCTATTGTTTCCTTGCGTCTCACCCACGATGCAGCGGCGTTAGTAGAACTGCGTAAAGCTGCGGCGGTGAGTGTGGAAGCACACAAAGCGGGAATGGTTCTTACATCTACAGCAAAACTAGAAGCAGAAGTTCGGGCGGCAATGGAAGCAGTGATTATACGTTATAATATGACAACTGCTTACCCCAGCATTGTCACAGTGCATGGTAAATTTTTACACAATAACCACTATTATCACTCGTTAGAACGAGGAGAGTTACTTTTAGCCGATGTGGGTGCAGAAACTGAAACAGGTTGGGCTGCTGATATTACCCGCACGTGGCCTGTATCTGGGAAGTTCTCATCTACCCAAAGATATATTTATGATATTGTATTAGCTGCCCATGATGCTTATTTCGAATAAATAGCCCCTGGTGTGGAATATGGGGAAATTCATCTTATAGCTGCAACTGTGATTGCGGAAGGTTTGGTGGACTTGGGAATTTTACAAGGTAAGCCAGAAGATTTGGTAAAAATGGATCTTCATGCATTATTTTTCCCCCACGGAATTGGGCATTTATTAGGTTTAGATATCCATGATATGGAGGATTTGGGGGATTTAGCTGGGTATGAAGACGGAAGAAAAAGAAGTGATCACTTAATAATGAAACTGCTGCTGTCCGTGGTGGGGCTTGTTGGTGGATGACAGGACTTTATACAGGTTGTGATAAAGGTTTTACTGGTGATTATGTGCAGAAAGTTGTCCGTTTTTATCAACAAGAAAAGGCAAAACCAAAAACTGTAAATTCTCCTTCAACTAGATAATTTCTACATCTATACCGGATGCATTTGAATGAAGTAGATTATATACAGTCCCCTCCTTGCTTGCGGGGGTGGATTTCTTGTATCTCACTCAACCGAGAACCGCTGTAGGAAAAATAGTCATAGGCAGTATTCAGATTACCCAGGAAGATAAAGAAAAAAGTACCTTTAACAAGGTTGTCCAGTGGGTTGGTAAATTTGGGTGGAATTGTAACTTTAAGTCACACAACACAAGAGTGGTTAGTACCTCAATTAATCAATCAAGTTCATAATACTCAAAAATTACTATGATCTAGTGGCTAGATATAGCCCGCCTGTGCGGGCTTTGCTTGTATAGCCCCAGATTTTCAATATGAGGGTAATCTAACTAAATCAATTTTGAATTCTTTTTATCTTCTCACAACCAACTGAAAGGAATTCAAATATCCTGTAATGGTTTTACTTAAAGTTGAACGCTGTTTTTTAGAAACTATTGCCATTACTTGATATAAACACCCCTCAGCAACAAATATCCTATTTGTAGTTACCTTACCAGGCGAATCTTTATACTGAATTTCTTTGCCTGGATGACCATTATAACTGTGAATATTGCGTTCACTAATTAAATTGCTTTGTGTAGCTTTTAAGGTATTAGATCGAGCCTGACTCAAAATAGTTTGCGGTTTAGTCATTTGAGCATAGCTATAAGAAAATTCATTGTAAGTTACTAAATATGCGGCTTCCTGTTCCGGCGGTTGGGCTACAAATATTTGTAATTTTATTTCTCCCATGTAAGTTTCTTGGACTTGAGTTTTGGTTTTCGGTCTTCCTGGCATCAAAATCTGAAAACCCTTATCTGGGCGAGTGAATACTTTCCATTCTGGCTGCACCACTTGAGGAACAGTGGTTTTTTTGGGTGACAGTTGATTTGCTGCTGGAAGCCGCAGGTTTAGATTTACGCACCTCAGCCAAAACAACTCCACTGTATATAAAAGTGACATTAATGAATGATAAGAAAAATTTGCTCGTCATATTTGTAGCCTTCGCAGATGTGGTTTTCACTATTGTTGCTATTTATAACCTAGCCGCACACAAAGCTGCACCAATTAATCCCACTTGTTGGTTAAGAATTATATGGACTGGAATTTCTTCGAGAATAGAACGCATTCTCCCTTTTTGTGTAAAATTTAACATAAAATTACCATCTTGCATCAAAGGCAGAATTTTTGGAGCGATACCACCAGCAATGTATAATCCACCATGGGGTAATAATTTCAAAGCCAGATTACCAGCTTCTGCACCGTAAGCTTCAACCAAAAGTTGTATGGTTTGTTCAGAAAGGCGATCGCTTTTTGCTAAAGCTGCA
This sequence comes from uncultured Trichormus sp., assembly GCA_936914905.1. Taxonomy (GTDB): domain Bacteria; phylum Cyanobacteriota; class Cyanobacteriia; order Cyanobacteriales; family Nostocaceae; genus Trichormus_B. The sequence goes on from CAKZGI010000197.1 coordinate 10,351, forward strand.
CTACCAATAGCTGCACCTGGATCTACAGTTTTTTCTGCTTGTCCCGCTTCTTGTTCCCAACTTCTGACAATTTGAGCAATTTCTGGTGATTCGGTGGCTATTTTTCTATCTCGCAAAAATTGATAAATCGAAGTAATACCCAAGCCGGAAATAACTCTTTCCGCAGACACCCGTTGAATATTATGTTTATCCAACAGGTATTTTAAAAGTTGAAATTCTAACTCATTCTGGGGTGCAAAATCCGCGTGTCCACCTTCTGAGGGAAAAACTTGATATTGATTACCTTGTTTGATTAAAAAACCTTGTCCTAAGCCAGTTCCTGCACCAATAACGGCCATAGGTGCTTCTGGTTGATGTTTACCAACTTGCAAAGTCAGTAAATCTTGTTTAGTTAAACCAAAAATACCATAACCAACAGCTGCAAAGTCATTAATCAGGGAAATAGAAAGAATACCCAGTTCTTGGGCTAACCTGTCCGTATCTAAAAACCAGGCTAAATTAGTCAGTTTAGCAGTATTGTTTACCACCGGGCCTGCGATCGCAAAACAAGCTTTTTCTGGTGTCGAAGAATTCGCTGCGGCCAAAAACTTCTGCACCATCAACACTAAATCAGGAAAGTCTCCGCTGCGGTAGCTCTCCTCATACAAGGTTTTGAATCCTGAAGATTCAGAAGATTCAAGGGATCGCAAAATAGTTTTTGTCCCACCAATATCTCCTGCTAGTACCAATGTCATAACATTTATCTGCTATTTGGTTACTTTTACTTAGTTACTATCCAATTACATAGCCATTTTCAAGTAAATGAACCACATTATTTTCATCTCACATCAAGACGCAAAGGAACAAAGCAAGAAACCCTTAAAATAAAAATGTGGTTTAAATAAACGAAAACTGTTGTAATTTAAAATCCCTAAATTAGAGACTTAAACAAATCGCACCACTTCCTCTATTGTCGTCAAATGGGAAATATCTCCCTTTAGTTCTAGCAACCATTCTGATTCTTGACGCACCACTTTCACCAAAGAACATAAAGTAGCTTTAACTTCTGTTTTGGCAATATCCCCTACTAAACCCATCGCCGCACCCAGTACCGAAGCCCCATGTGCCACTAAAAGAATATCATCTGGCCAGCACTCAGCCGCTAAACATCTAGCAGTTTGTCCAGAACGTTGTCGTACCTTTTCATGAGTTTCGGGATATTGTGCCGCAATATGCGACGTGTAGCCATTATCAATTCTGGGAAATAATGCTGCTAAAGCCATCGTCGAAAGTTTTTCCGGTTCTTCTGACATCCATTCTGGATTCAGCCACTCGCTTAAGCCTGTTTCCAGTTTAATCGGTAGATCCAGGACTTCTGCCACCGCGTTAGCAGTTTGCACTGTTCTCAAAAATGGAGAAGCAAAAATTTGGGATATTCTTTCACCTTTTAGCCGTTTTGCCAATTGTTGCGCCTGCACTATACCATCATCCGATAAGGGAGGATCATAGGGTTTTTCGGCAGTCATAAACCAATCAGGGTTTACAAAATCAAGGCGATTGGCGTGTCGTGCAATCCAGATTATTTGACTCATGAGTGAAAAAATTTTACAGGTATAAATATAAATAACCTTTACAAGTTACCAATGTAATATACTCTTCAGGACTTACGCAAAATATCTCTAAAAGTTTCTCTTCTTGCTGTCCTATCCCTTCAGGACACTACGTGAAAGTTTCTTCGTGGGGGAGAAACGCAATTTTGTGAGGTGGGGTAAAAAGTGTGCTTTTAGCTACGCCAACCACAGACATCG
>CAKZGI010000198.1 GCA_936914905.1 uncultured Trichormus sp.
AACCTATCAAAGGGATAGTTAGCTCTGCTTTGCAGACACCTTCTTTAATCCCTCTTGCTTAGACCTCAATCCTTACTAATTCTATTCATCAATTTGGATGAAAATAATCATAAATTTCTTTTGCTAACTTCATTCCTATTCCCTGAACTTCTGCTAATTGTTGCGATGTAGCTTGACGGATATAATCAACCGAGCGAAAATGAGCTAAGAGTAATTTTTGCCGATGTTGTCCTAAACCGGGAATTTCATCTAAACGCGAGCGCGTTAATTTATCATTTCTTTGTTGACGATGAAAACACACAGCAAACCTATGTGCTTCATCTCTTAACCTTCGTAATAACTGTACTCCTGGTTGTTCAGCTTTTGTTTCCAAAGGTTTAGATTCTCCCGGTAAAAATATTTCCTCTCGCTTCTTTGCTAAACTCACAACTTGCAAATCTGCTAATAAATCCATTTCTGCTAAAATTGTCAGCACAGATGATAATTGACCTTTACCACCATCAATCATCACTAAATCAGGCCAATCAGAATTATCCACCCGTGACAATTGGGGATTTTCTCTATATTTTCTAAACCGTCTTTGAATCACTTCACCTAAACTGGCAAAATCATCAGAATATCCGATAGTAATATCAGGATTTTCAATTTTGTAGTGACGGTAATATTGTTTAGCTGGTAAACCATCAATAAAAACTACTTGAGAAGCTACCGCATTACTACCTTGAATATGGGAAATATCATAACCTTCAATCCTGTGCGGTAACTCCGATAAATCCAAAATATCTGCTAAATCTTGGAGTGCTTCTTGGTTAGCATTGCCTGATTTTTGCATTCTTTGTAACTCATATTGAGCATTACGTTCCACCATTTCTATTAATTCTGCTTTAGTTTGACGTTTAGGTGCAACAATTGTTACTTTTCTCCCCTTGCGTTCCGTCAAAACATCCGCTAAAATATCCCCGTATGATAACTCATGCTGGACTAAAATCTCAGTCGGAATTTCTACATTTTCTGCAGTTTGGTAATGTTCTTCTAAAACTCTTTGTAAAATAGCTCCAGGTTCAGCATGAGAGTTAGCGATAAAAGCTAAACGTCCTAGTAACTGACCTGCGCGAATTTGGAATAATTGAATATGGGCGTGTTGATCATCTGCTGCTAAAGCTATGGCATCTTGTGATACAGTATCATCAGGTAAGGATACCTTTTGCTGTGCAGTTAAAGATTTTAAACCAGCAATTTGATCACGAATTTTGGCCGCAGTTTCAAAGTTTAATTCTTCGGATGCGGCTTGCATTTGTTCTGTTAAAATCTCAATTAATTCCTGAGTTCTGCCTTGAAATACCATTGCTATTTTTTGAGAAATTTTATGGTATTCTTCCACTGAAATTAATTTTTGACAAACACCAGGACAGCGACCAATATCATAATTTAAACAAGGACGGTCTTTAAATAAAGGTTGTGGTCTTTGTCTGAGAGGAAAAATTCGTTTACATAGATGCAATATTTGCCTCAGTAAACTAGAATCTGTATATGGGCCGTAATATTTATCTTTTGGTTTTCCTAGTTGACGCTTGCGAGTGATAAAAATGCGCGGATATTGTTCTGACCAGGTAATGCACAGATAAGGATATTTTTTATCATCTTTAAGTAAAACATTAAAGTATGGCTGGTGCTGTTTGATTAAATTGGCTTCTAGTGCTAATGCTTCTGTTTCGGTATCGGTGACTATAAATTCAATTTCTGTCACCAATTTAACCATGGTGTTGATGCGTTCCGTCTTGTTACTCGAGTCACGGAAATAGGAACGGACACGCGATCGCAATTTGCGTGATTTACCTATATATATTATGCGATCGCACCCATCTCGCATCAAATAAACCCCCGGTTCTGGGGGAATTTCTGAAAGACGGTTTTCCAATCTTTCGGGATTTTTAACTAGTGGTAGTCTTGATGAAGATCTTGTCACGGCTAAATTTAGGTAATCTTATAAATGTACCACAACTTTATTTTAAGAAATATTTATGGGAAATTAGCCGGCAATATCTATAACCAACAAAAAGGTTTAGCACTGCTAAACCCCTACTTTCTAGATTTATGATGTTGAAATGTGAATCTTAACCCGATACTTTTTTCAACTTGCGTTGTGTAGCTACAATACCATCAACACCAAATAAGCCCAGCATGACAGAAGGTTTGGGTACTTTGGTTGGAGGTACACCATCAATGGTCACTTCATAATTACCAGTATGGGAGATACCATCATCGCTGGCAACTAACCCAGAATTTGTAGCTGTAAAACTATGATGCCAATTTTTCCTAGTAAAATTACTTTATTTCTAGAAAAATGGCATGATGTATGGACTGTAAGTTTTAAATGTGCAGCTTATACGTGATTTATAAATTTAGCGATTCTCTCTACCGCAATTTCTAAAATTTTTGGCTCCTGCACCAATGCAAAACGCACATAGCCTTCCCCAGCTTTACCAAAACCGGCACCAGGGGAAGCTGCAACACCAGTTTGTTTGACTAAATCGGTGCAAAATTCAATGGAATTATTACTCCAATTATTAGGTAATTTTGCCCAAATGTACATTGTGGCTTCTGGTGTGGGGACTTGCCAACTAATGTGGTGTAAGGCGTTGATGAAAGCATCACGACGTTGCCGAAAGGTATTAACCGCCGTTTTTACACCGTCTTGATTTCCTGTGAGTGCGGCGATCGCACCATTTAATATTCCCAAATATTGATTAAAATCAACGGCAGCTTTTACTTGCCTTAAAGCTTGAATTAATTCTGCATTACCTATCGCATAACCAATACGGAAACCACCCATATTGTAAGACTTGGACAAAGTAAAAAATTCGATGGAAACGCTTTTGTCTGGGTCAGCTTGCAGAATTGAGGGAACGAGGGACTGGGGACTGGGGGTTTCGTCTTCTGTGAAAACTAAATCTACGTACGGGAAATCATGGACTAAAACAATGTTGTGGTTTTGACAAAAAGCTACAGCTTCTTGGAAGAACGATAAAGGAGCGATCACACTGGTAGGATTATGGGGATAGCTTAATATCATCATCTTCGACTGAGATAAAACTGAAGCGGGAATATCAGTCAAAACGGGTAAAAAATTATTTTCTGCCTTTAATGGCATAGGATAAATTTGCCCACTGGCTAAATATACTCCTCCTGCATGGGAAGGATAGCCAGGGTCTAATAACAGGGCAAAATCTCCAGGATTGAGGATTGCTAAAGGTAAATGGGCTGTTCCTTCCTGAGAACCAATCAGCGGTAAAACTTCTGTTTCTGGATCAACTTTAATACCAAATTTTTGCTCATACCATTGAGCAGCAGCATAGCGAAATTCTTGAGTTCCTCGGAACAACAAATAAGCGTGAGTGCTAGGGTCATCAAGAGATTTTGCGATCGCTTCAATTACATGATTCTGTGCTGGTAAATCAGAAGACCCCAGAGACAAATCAATTAATTCCCTTCCAGCAGCCACGGCCACAGCCTTAGCCCTGTCCATATCAGCAAACACATTAGATTTTAGGGGTTGTAAACGCTTCGCAAATTGCATTTTAGTCATTGGTTATCGGTTATCGCTCTGACAGTCAGGGTTTAGCATTGCTAAACCCCTAGAACTGACCATCGACTAATTATTATCCAAATGCTGATCCAAAAGGCTGAGAAATTTATCTTTACTAATAACTCCCTCAGTAGATTCTAATATTTGTTCTCCTTTCATCAACCTGAGAGCGGGGACACCTTCCACCTGATACTGCTTCACAGTTAGGGGATTAGGGTCAATTTCCATTTTCACAATTTTCAGGCGATCGCTGTATTTAGCAGCAGCCAAATTAATCATTGGCGACATCAATTGACAAGGACCACACCAGGAAGCCCAAAAGTAAACTAATACAGGCTGCTCGGCTTTTAAAACTTCAGTTTCAAAGTCAGCATCAGTGATAGTGATTACACCCTTACTCATTAAAGTCTCCATTAGGTGGCATCGTTCAAAGTTGACACACAAATTACTTTATCTTAATCTGACGGTCCATAGTCAGTTATCAGTTATCAGTTATCAATTATCAGTTTTTTTTGCATGACCAATCACCAATTACCAATTACCAATTACCAATTACTGAGGAAGCAAAATCCCACAACCAAGAGGCGTGGGATTCTTTAAAGTTTTTTCTCTGCAAAGGTTACATTTGATCTAATTGTCTCTTCAGTGCTTCTAAATCAGAATCTATAGGTTCAGTAGGTTTAGCAGTGGTTGGTTGAGAAGGGGGTAATTGTCCTTGAGGAGCAGGTGCTGGTGGTAGCATACTTGCTTTCAATACTGCCAATTCATCATCTACATCACTACCAGATTCCAAGTGAGCAAATTGGGTTTCTAAATCTGCACCTACTAATTCTGCGGTAGACTGAGCGCGGGCTTCTTGCATTAATACCTTTTCTTCCATCCGCTCAAAAGCTGCCATAGCACTGCTGCTATTCATGCCAGCTACCATTGATCCCAGTTGCTCTTGAGCTTTAGCGGCAGTAATCCGCGCTTTGAGCATTTCTTTCTTGGTTTTGGCTTCAGAAATTTTGCTCTCTAGCTGGATTAAATTCCTCTTAAGAGTATCTACCTGAATAGTTTGCTGATCCAGGCTAGTTTTCAGAGATGTAGAGGTGTCTGTAAAACTTTTCTTGCGCTCTAATGCTTGACGTGCTAAGTTTTCATCACCCTTTTGCAGAGCTAGTCTGGCATTGCGATCCCATTTATTGATTTCATTTTGGGCATCATTGTACTGTTTTTCCGTGCGTTTTTGGGCTGCGATCGCTTGGGCAACCCCCTGACGCAGCTGAACCAAGTCTTCCTGCATTTCCAGGATGGCTTGTTCCAGCATTTTTTCTGGATCTTCTGCTTTATTGATTAAATCATTAACGTTAGCACCAACAACTCTTTTAAGACGATCAAATAATCCCATAACTGTGTTTTTCCTTTTTTGGTTTACGCGCTTGGTTAGACAGTGAGCTTTTTTTACTGTTTAATAGCTACCTATTTCAATTTAATCTTTTCAGTCTGGAATGGTATACTCTCTCCATTCTGAATCATCAGACTATAATTCAGCTACAGTAACTAATTACATTTAACACTCTGGAGTTTTGGGCGTTGTCGGTACTTGCTGTCCAGAGAGGCTATTTTGGACTGGAGTGTTATTTACCTGATCTAACATTTGGGTTTTCATCGCTGCTAGTTCAGCATCCACATCATTAATAGATTTCAATCCAGCAAATCTTGTTTCCAGATTGTCACTACTAAGTTGACCAATCGCTTCTGCTTGTGATTCTTTTTGTAAAACTTTCTCTTCCATTCGTTCTAATGCACTTAAACTAGAATTAGCTGATACTCCACTCAGCATTTCTTGTAGTTTATAAGATGCTTGAGCAGAACGAGCCCGAGCAATATACATATCTTTTTTGGTTTTCACCTCAGCGGTTTTCAACTCCAAACTCCGCATATCCTGTTTTAGCTTCCCTACCACCTGTTTTTGCTGTTCTATTTGCTCAAATAGGGCTGTAGAAGTTTGTTGGTAAGCTTGGCGTTTGGTGAGAGCCTCCCGTGCTAAAATTTCGCTACCTTGTTCTAGAGCTAGTTGGGCGCGACGATACCACTCTTGGGCTTGGGATTGAGCAGCAAAGGCTTGGCGTTCAGTACGTTTTTGAGTAGCGATCGCACAAGCCACCCCCTGACGCAACTGCACCAAATTTGACTGCATCTCCAGAAAAGTTTGCTCCATAATTTTTTCTGGATCTTCAGCACCCTGCACCAAACTATTGAAGTTACCACGAATCACCCGCAGAATACGCTTCATCACTTCCATATCTGCACTGCTCCCTTCATCACTGCTGTACACTGGCGTTAACACCCTTCATTTTTAGCTGCTGCAACCTAAGTTTTACTTCTTCTTTAGTTTTCAATGCACCAAGATAAATATACTTTTTGTTAGGAGATAAATAAGCATCAGGAACCACTTGCTTTGCTGCGGCTAAAGCATTATCACTTTGATTATCAGTTATCAAATAATAGAACCCATCAGCGGAGGGTTTAATTTCTGCATTAACAGCTGATAAGGTTTGTGTTAGCTTAGGTGTTGGTGCAGTAGAGACTGAATCTACAGGAACTACTGGATTTTCTGGGGTTGAGACAGCTATAGTTTTAGGTATTTCTGTGGGAGTTTCTCTAACTTTAGGTTTTAAGCCCACCACATCATTAGGATCTCTCACCTGTGGAAACTCACGCGCAGCCAAGTTAGGACGTTTGGGTATAGGTGTGATTTCCGGTTGGGCTATCGGTAGCGCATTACTTTCAGTGATTGCAGTATTTTCTATATTTGTTGACGAACCACCGTTAAATAATTTTCCGAGATTCAATTGCGGTAATGTTTTGGGATTGAACACTACATAACCTAAAGTCACGCTAGCCAGTAATAGCAGAAGTATAGAACCAATGCCCACAGGTGAAATCATATCACTAGAACCACTCAACTTCTTCGGTTCTGCTTCTTCTTCTTTCAGACTCCTCAACAGTGCTTCACTGGATTCTAAATAATCATCTGGGTGTTCGGAAGGATTTTCCGTAGAAATGATAGTTTCATTTTCAGCAGCCTGAGCCTTAGTAGGGACTATACTGCTGATTGATTTTGCGCTTGGATCAGATGGAGTTTGTATTTTGCCTGACTCTTGGATAGAAGACACCGGAGAATGACTTATTTCGTCCTGGTTGTCTGTCTTCAAGACTGGGCTTTCTAGAGAAATTGCGTTAGTGTTAATTTCTGGCAATGATGGCTGAAATTTTCCCAATGCCTCAGTCATGCCATTTAACTGTTGGTGTTGATTAGGGGTGTAACTCCCTACACCAAATTGTTTTGTTTGCTTAAATCCCTTGCGTGCGCGTCTGTATCTAATTAACTCCTGGTCTAGCTGCACGTCTAAACTTGCCAATGCTGTGGCTAGCTCTGGCTTTAAGCCAGACATTTTAGACGATTGAGTACCGGAATCTATTATGGGATTTTGACTCATTGCCACAGTGCCTCAAACGTAATTCTGCTGGATAAATCTTATTACTTCGTATTATAGGTTCCAGAACCTAGCTAAATTTTTGCTTTGTTGAAAAAGATGTCGTTGAAATCAGTTAATGATATTTTAGGCATTCTTGAAATAGAAGCCAAATGGCAAGAACAACCTTTTCAACGCTTGCTGAAGTGTTGGGGAGAAATTGTTGGTGCTGCGGTTGCGGCACAAACTCGCCCTTTGTCAGTGCACCGGGATGTTTTGTGGGTAGCAACCTCTAGTGCTGCTTGGGCGCAAAACTTAACCTTTGGACGCAAAGCCATACTTTTCAAGTTAAATCAAAAGCTACCTGCACCTTTGATAGATATTCGCTTCTCAACAGCTGAGTGGAAGCGATCGCCATTACCAGGAAATCAGGCAGAAAGACTATCACCACAACAACATCCCAGTTATTTGGGTATCAATGATTTGGGTAAAATCATCTCTGACACTGAGATTAAAGCTACTGCTGAGAATGCTCAGGCTATTTTTGCAGATTGGGCCAAGGTCATGCAAGAGCGATCGCACAACTTACCTATTTGTCCCCAGTGTCAATGTCCCACCCCACCAGGTGAACTGCGACGCTGGCGTGTTTGTTCCCTCTGTGCTGCCAAAAAGTTATAGCAGGGAATAGAAAATGGGTAATTGGGAATATTAGCTTTCTTCTGCCTCCAGCCTCCTTGCACCAGCACAACTTGGGTTAATACTTTGTCATCCTCTAACAGGATTTTGGATTTTGTATTCACCCCACGGATAAATCCGGGGGCTTCTACCATCAAGGAATTATTGCTCAACTCCATGTATCCCATAACTTTCTACCAATTCAGAAAACTATCTGCTACTATATCTATCCCTTCTCAATGGAGCAGATGAGTTTACCTCATAAACAGTGATTTTAGGTGATCTAATGAATTAGTTACAAAAGTCGATCAAATCTAAATCTAAGCATTTAACCTTGATCCCCAATACGTTTTAGCCAAAAACAAGTATGTAACCACTCCCATAATCATTGACAAATATAACGACATTCTAAAGATATCCTAAAGTTTATTTTTGAATATAAATAGCTAGAACCCAGATAAAATAATACCTTTTTGGCTTTTACACCTATTTTGTCAGAGAAGGAAAATATATAGGTGTGATAAGTCAGCCCTCAACCGCACTGAAGATGAAGCCAAATGAAACCAATTAACCATCTAACATCTGCTTGTCGATATTGCCGTCATTACCAACCAGAGGGTCGTCGCGGTGGAATGTGTCAACAGTTGGGCGCACCAGTACAAGCAGGTTGGAAAGCTTGCCCATTAGCCTTACCAGCCTTTGCACCTTCTTGGGAAACCTTGGAAGAAGCCTGGACTTTGCCAGTCGCAAAACCAGTCTTACCCGTATCTCACACTCTAAAAACAGATTTAGACAATCTATCAGCAATTTCTGTTGAAGAAATACCTGCTCCCACTTCACAAGAAGTTAATACTCAGGCAGTGCTAATTTAGCCTACCATTATTACTTTAATCAATTTTTTCCAGTTCAATAAAATTTGACTTTAAAATTTTTTGGTTTTACAAATTTTGAAATCTATCAAAATCGCACCTTCATAAGTGGTGCGATTTTAATTTAAATCTAAGGCAACCAAGGAAAATCTCGAAAATTGGGAGGACGTTTTTCCAAAAATGCTTGTTTTCCTTCCGTACCTTCTTCTGTCATGTAATACAGGAGAGTGGCATTACCAGCAAGCTCTTGCAAACCAGCTTGTCCATCACAGTCTGCATTAAAGGCAGCCTTGAGACAACGAATAGCAATAGGGCTGTTTTCTAATATCTCTTGCGCCCATTTTATACCTTCGCTTTCTAAGTCCTCAACCGGAACTATACAATTAACCAAACCCATTTCTAAAGCTTGTTGGGCGTTATATTGACGACAAAGAAACCAGATTTCCCGTGCTTTTTTTTGTCCCACTATCCGCGCTAGATAACTAGCGCCAAAACCACCATCAAAACTACCAACTTTCGGGCCTGTTTGTCCAAAAATAGCATTATCAGCAGCTAAGGTTAAATCACAAATTAAATGGAGAACATGACCCCCACCAATAGCATAGCCAGCTACCAAAGCAATTACTACTTTCGGCATAGAACGAATTAGACGTTGCAAATCCAACACATTTAAACGGGGGATACCAGCATCATCCACATAACCCGCTTGTCCGCGGACACTTTGATCACCCCCTGAACAAAAGGCATATTTACCATCTGTATGGGGACCTGCACCAGTAAATAGAACTACACCGATATTTGTATCTTCGCGTGCATCACAGAAGGCTTCATACAGTTCAAATACGGTTTTGGGGAGAAAAGCGTTACGTTTATGGGGACGGTTGATAGTGATTTTAGCGATACCATCAGTTTTTTGATAGAGGATATCTTCATAGGTTGTCACAGTTTTCCAGGTAGTTTCCATAAAAGTAGAGTGCTTGAAAAGTGCTATTTTATCGCGCATTTGGTCTAATGCGTTAGCGTACTGTAGGTATCACTTAGATTTCTAATAGGATGACTATAAAGATGCATATCAATTTAATAATTGATTTTCCTCAAATCTAAAAAACACCATAGTTAAATCGCCAGGTATTCCGCAAATTTCTTCAGATTTTCCATTCTCCATTTAGCATCACTTTTTCTATTTGTCTTTATTTCTAAAACCCTTATACCATGCTTTGGTAGCAACCTCAGCCTTGCTGTTAAATTTTCCCAAGAACTAATTAACTCATACTTAACATTATAAGTAGCGCATAATTTAGCAAAATCAATATCCTGTGGTGTAGCAAAAAATTCTTCAAATGGCGGATCAAATTTGGCAATAGGTAACATTTCAAAAATACCACCACCATTGTTATTAATTAAAACAATGGTCAAATGTCCAACAAATTTATTTCTAATTAAAAACCCATTAGTATCATGTAATAAAGCTAAATCTCCTGTTAACATCACACTACTTTGCTGATAATATGCTATTCCTAAGGCCGTAGAAAGTGTACCTTCAATACCATTTGCACCTCGATTAAAGTAAGGTCTAATTTTTAAATTATTCGGTTTCCAGAAAAATTCTACATCCCGCACAGGCATACTATTAGAAATAAAAATAGGTGTTCCTGGTGGTAAAATCTGAGAAATTAACCAAGCTGCCTTACATTCAATTAATTCATCTATATTGTCAATATTAGCATCAATTTTTGTTCTTACTTGATTTTCTATATCACACCATTTTTCTAAATATTCATTAACACTCCTTTTTTCTATTTCCCTATTTTCCCTTCTCCCCATTTCTTCTATAGATATCCTTAAATGTGTAGTTTTACCATGTAGTGAATCTAAATTTTTAATACTTTTATCAACTAGCCAACAATAAGGTTTAGTAGCAATTAACCAGTTACGTAATTCTTTACTTGTGGGCATTTCTCCAATTTGAATTACCATTTTTGGCGTTAATTCTTCAGCAATTTGCTGATTACGTAAAATGATGTCATAGCTAGAAATCAAATAGGGATTAATATCAGTATAATTTCTAACAGGGGAAAGTCCTTCAGCTAAAACAGGCCAATGAAGAGTTTGAGCAAGGTATGCGATCGCTCTACAATATTCTTCAGGTTGCTTGGGTTGTGCTACACCAGCAATAATAATCCCCCGTTTACATAATTCCCATTCTTTGGGTAATGGGTAATTGGCAAAGTGTGATTGAGTGGGAATTATTCCATCGAAAAACTCTTCACAATCTAATTTAAAATCAGTACCATCAGGAACAGGTGCAAGAGGGTCGCGAAAAGGAATATTTAAATGCACTGCTCCCCCATTAGGAAATTGGCAACGTTCCCAAGCATGAATTACCATTTGTCTGAGATAACTTAACATTCCCATATCTGCCGAAGGTATAGCTAACTCATTTTGCCAATTGGGATAATTACCGTATAATTTCACTTGGTCAATAGTTTGGCCAGAATGGCATTCTCGCAATTCTGCCGGTCTATCAGTAGTTAATATTAATAAAGATACACGACTTTCTTTAGCTTCTATAACAGCAGGATAAAAGTTTGCTCCTGCTGTTCCTGAAGTACAAACCAATACCACAGGTTTTCCTGTTGCTTTCGCTCTTCCCAAAGCGAAAAAACCAGCAGAACGTTCATCTAAAATAGATACAACTTCAATATCCGGTGATTGCTTTGCAAAAGCGACCGTCAGAGGTGTAGAACGAGATCCAGGACAAATAATAGCACAACTTAAACCCAAGCGTTTGAGGGTTTCCGCTAAAACATAAGACCAAAGCTGATTAATATTATTAAACGTAAGTTTCATTTACACTAAATTGGTGATAGATGATGGGTGATGAGTGATTAGTACAATTATTGCTTCTCACCGATCTAACCTGATTTATAGTATAAATATTCAAGCTAAAAGTATATAAAAACTTATGGACTCGATTCTTTTAACAGGAATTCGCTGTTATGGTTACATTGGGTTTTTACCAGAGGAACAAGTTCTAGGACAATGGTTTGAAATAGATGTAAAGCTATGGTTAGACCTTTCACTTCCAGGTAAGTCAGACAATATTAAAGATACAATAGATTATCGGCAAACTGTTAGATTGATACAAAATCTAGTCAAAACCTCAAAATTTGCATTGCTGGAAAGATTAGCTGGAGCTATAGCTGATGCTATTCTGGAGGATAGCCTTGCTATTACACAAGTACAAGTTATAGTCAGCAAACCCACAGCACCCATTCCAGACTTTAATGGCACAATTAGCATCGAAATGACAAGAAAATCGAAATGACAAGATAAATAATAAAATAAATAAAATAACCAAAAATAAAGCCCCCAAAAATCAATAGGGGGCTTTAAGAATTTAAGAAGTATAGAAC
>CAKZGI010000199.1 GCA_936914905.1 uncultured Trichormus sp.
ATCCTAAGAAGACTTGCATTCAATAATTTGTGGCTGGTGGGAATAAGCTGCTTACATCAGTAAGCAAGTATTGATTAGAATAGGAAATTCTTGTAAATGGGAGTTATAGATATAAAATAGAAGATGGATCAAAGAGATAAAAATGGAATTACAGGAATTATGCAAACTTCCAGCTATCCGTTCTCAACGAAGAAGTAACATAATTTCCGCATTTTCTTTTAGGCAAAATTAACTGCTTCCTTTCATTCTTAAATTGAGGACATAGGGACTTAAACTTTCTATGGCTCCACTACCAATAGGTAATTAACAGCCTAAAACTTCAGCATAATTTAAACGTTCTTCCCCATAGGCATGTAAAAGATAATTTCCTTATTGAACCAGATTTTTAGAATGCTCTCCAACTGCTGAAGCAATAAATTCATCCATATTCATGGAGCTTCTCTAATCTTTCCTTCATAGGCCTTGAAAGTTATTCAATTCCATTGGGGAATGTTATTAACTTCTAAAATTTTTCTAACTCGCTCTTGAAGATCTTTCAAACATTTGCGCAAATTAAGACTTGAATATATATTTTTTTGATTAATGCTAGGCCTTCCCTGTTTTTTGTTTGGAAATCTTACTTTTTTTTAACCACAATACCATTGTGTCTCAACCTCTCTCATCTGATAAACTTATTTAAGTAATATCACATAGTTACTATGTACATAAAACTTTAATTGTACGGTAGTTGATACCTGTTTTGGGTTTAGTGATCGTACACTTTTTGCCCCATCTCACAAAATCGCGTTGCTCCTGATGGGTAAGATGAGGAAGATGTGGAAGTAATTTTCCTAATGACCACCAATCGTCAATCACCAATGACATAAATTATGTAATGATAGAAAGCTGGATTAATAACGGAATGATAACGGTGTAATTAGGCATGGATTATCGTGATGCAGGTGTTGATGTTGAAGCAGGTAGAGCTTTTGTAGACCAAATTCGCAATTTGGTTCATAGTACCTTTAGACCAGAAGTCATTGGCTGTTTTGGTGGTTTTGGTGGTTGTTTTCAACTCCCCACAGGTTATCAAGAACCGGTTTTGGTATCTGGGACAGATGGTGTCGGTACAAAGCTAAAAATTGCTCAAGTTCTCAACCGCCATGATACCGTTGGCATTGATTTGGTCGGGATGTGTGTTAATGATGTTTTGACATCAGGTGCAGAACCTTTGTTTTTCTTAGATTATGTGGCTACGGGTAAGCTAGATAAAGAACAGTTAACTAAAGTAGTGGCTGGAATAGCTGCTGGTTGTAAATTAGCTGGTTCTGCTTTATTGGGGGGAGAAACCGCAGAGATGCCTGGTTTTTACCAAGTTGGTGAATATGACTTGGCTGGTTTCTGTGTGGGAATTGTGGAAAAAAGCCGAATGCTTAATGCTTCTCAGATACAATTGGGAGATGTGGCTATAGGTTTAGCTAGTGATGGTGTTCACAGTAATGGTTTAAGTTTGGTGAGAAAGATTGTTAGCGATGGTGGTTTTTCTTGGCATGACACCCCAGATTTATTAAATGGGGAAACTATCGGTGAAACTTTCCTTACCCCTACGCACATTTATGTTAAACCTGTGTTATCGGCTTTAAAAGCTGGTTTAGAAGTTCACGGTATGGCACATATTACTGGTGGGGGTTTACCAGAAAATTTGCCTAGATGTTTAGGGACGGGTCAAAGTATTAAAATTAACTCTGGTAGTTGGAATATTCCTGCTGTATTTGAGTGGTTAGCCAAAGCTGGCTCTGTGGGTGCTGAAGCTATGTATAATACGTTTAATATGGGAATTGGATTTGTGCTAGTGTTACCACCCCATCAAGTAGAACAAGCAATTACTCATTTTCAGGGACAGAATATTCCTGCTTATACAATTGGTGAAGTGGTCACTGGTTCTGGAGAATTATTAGGTCTTTTTACTTAGGTTATTGTGAAAGTAAAAGTAACAGCCAAAACTGAAGATGGTTGAATTAGCTCTGATAGAGGTGAGCACTTTACTCAGTCTAAGATTTCTTCTAGAAATTCCTGTCGGTAGAATACAAGTATTTTTAGGAACCTCAGAAAAATTTTAACTTGCGTTTATAAAGGTAATTGAAAATACTCATCACCATAAGCGTTAAGTTTTGCTTAAGTTGTCTTAACAAATCTCAAAAATTAATTGCTGTAGCTAGAAAAGTAGCACGTAACACTAGTTTAGGGAGCTAGTAATTTACTATTTTTCGATGTGGGGTATTTGTGTATTCAGAATCGTATGTTGTTGTTCAGAGGAGTTTATGGTTGTAAATTTGGCCCGGACTACTACTGCTTCTATAGAACTCTTAACACAAGTATTTCAAAGTATTGATGGCCAAATTTGTCCCATATTCTACAACTTTCATCTGCATACGGTTAACTCTGATGGGAGGATACAGCTGAATCTACTAATGGAGCAAGCGATCTCTATTGGGTTAAAAGGACTGACAACTACTGACCACTATGCTAGTTATGGCTACTAAGTGGCATGTGCTTGGTTAGAAGACTGGAAGTTGAATAATCCTGATGCTAGTATTCCTCATTTGTACACTGGCGTAGGAATTAATGCCAACTTATTGGATATAGAAGTTCATATTTTGGCTTATGGTTTTGAGTTGGAAAATTCCAGCATGAAGCCTTACTTACAAAAAAACCAACTACAGGTAGGGACTATCAAGCGGCTAATGTCATAGCAGCTATTCATAATGCTGGAGGATTAGTAATGTTATCACATCCAGCACGTTATAGGCGATCACATTTTGATTTAATTCCCGCAGCACCAGAATACAGTATTGATAGCGTTGAGGCTTTCTACGCTTAGAATAACCTTAATCCCTGGAAACCAAATCCTGTATAAGCGGAAAAAGTACAATTGTTGACTGAAGAGTATATATTGTATAACACCTGTGGGACTGATACACATGGCTTGAATATACTACAACGTCTGTAAATCTCTATTTACCTTGTTTATATTCCTGGTTTATATAGTCAGGGGGATAAATATTCTCAGATACATGGTGTTATTGTGATTGTTGTGAGTGATACATCACCAATTTCTAATCAAGCTTACTAATACCTACACGAAATCAATTACATTTTTCTGTGTTATGCAGTTTAGAAAAGGATAATTGGAACATCACCTATTATCCCTTAGTTTTGGTATTAGAGAAAACATTACTAAAAGCTGATGTTGGAGCAAAAAAGTTTTTTTATCGCTAATAAAGAAAACTAGAAAGTTGCCGTTGAATTCAAAGATTTTGATGCTCATCCTCTAATTAGTGAACTCGGAAAAATGATGGGTAAGCTTCAACCTTATCAATGGGCGTTATAAGAACAAGATACATAACGGAAACTTTTTTAGCTGTAAGTCAGCCTGTATATTTACAACATTTCCAAAAACCTATTTCCCAGTTAGTCATAAAACGGAATAAAATTAATTTGCTAGTTCATAAACCCATATATTTTAGTGATTTATCAATGGCTAAATCACTAAAATATTCAGAAATATTAACCCAATTACTACAGAGAGCTGCATCTGTACAAACTCGCTTATAGCCTATTTCAATTTGTGCTGTATGTGATGCTGAGTCAGGTTAGTTTTAACTATTTCAACAGCTTGGGAAAAGAATATTTGGATGAATACAATTTTGTTTCATAATCAGTTGATAGAGGTACAAGTCGTGATTGAAGATGATAATTTTAAAGAGGGTTGAACAGAGGTATTCATTACAGATGGAATTCCAACAGAGGATATCGTGAAGGGGCTTTTTTAGAACATAGATAATTGAGTCTATATTCTTAAATAGCGGTTGCTTTACAGCCTATGTGTAAATACAACTTTTTCAAAAGTGAACAGAATTTTATTTACGATTAAAACCTGCTGGACTCTCCACCCAGGAAACAGTATCCCATTTGGGAATATCATTGGTATACTCGTTATTTTTTAACCAATTTAATGCCATGTCTACCAAATTAAGAGTTTCTTAATTATCTATATCTATACTTCGATTTAACTTTGTTCGTAATTTATTATTTCTTAACCAGAGAATAGCTGTCTCAGAATCAGAATAAATAGGTATATTTATATATTTTTTCTTGAGGTATGTAAGACCGTGAACAATAGCTAAGAACTCTCCAAGATTATTTATTGCATTTGACATAGGGTCTTTGTGAAAAAGCACCTTATTTGTTCGTGTATAGATACCTCTGTACTCTACATTACCAGGATTACCTAAACAGGAGGTATCCACACAAATGCTATCCATCATTAACTCTGTTTCTGTAGAAACTTTTGCTTTCCTCTGCTTGATAGTTTCTCCTTCTCGCTTATTTCTATCTTAGAAAGAATGTTCTGGACACTCTAATGCTGCTTCTGTTTCTACTCTAGTCTTAAATGACTTATCAAGCGCACCCTCAATTTGAAAAGGAAGCATATCTCCAATGCCTTCATCATTTTCAATCGCAGCCTTTGCTTGGTTGATTGCCTCTTTTAAATTGGAGTCAGTACCTCGGACTTGAATAGTACCTGTCCCCTAAACTTTGACAACACAGACAAACTTTCCGTGCTTAATGTCTATGCGTTTACAGCTATTCTCCTGTTTTTCTTAACATAACCATGTATTTCTCTGAATAAAGGACTTCATTTCACCATAGTGCTTTTCTTGAATTACACACATTGCAAAACTCTCTTTGCTACGCTTATTACCTCTGTATAATACAGAAAAATTATATAAACTGAAATATAATAATGACCCATCCTTTACGGTCATCGACCAGTAAACTCAAATAAAATTAGCGTTTATAACTACCAAACAAGACGGTAAATACTGGAAACTTTCATTTTTAATACACCATAACTACACCTGCGGAAACCTCTTCGCGGAACGTGGTTAATTCTCTCTACTGCTTACTTGTGTAGTAATTATATCCAATAACCCCTACTTAAACCGAAATCAACAACAGCCAAACTGAAATTGTTAAAATCTAATTCAGAAGGTGCCTGATATCGGAGATGGATGGTACAAAAGAAGAACTTGTAAAATTAAACAAGCTGATATTCTAAAAATGGTGAAAGCATCTGCTAAGTTCGATTTTGAAGACGAAAAATTTAATGCCCTACCGTCTCAAGTCCTTCCCTGGGGATTGATGATAAATCCTCGTTATGGTAAGGATGGTTTACAAAGTTATGGTTTGGCTATTAGCCAGGATAATGCCCAAGCAGTTGGGTTTAAGCCTGATGATAATTGGCAACAAGTAGAGCATGAATTTAGTTCAGGAATGGAAACGGTGTTTATTAGTACCACTCCCCGATTAGTAATCGTGCGCCGTGGTCCATTATCTGTCAAAGACCGGGAAACTGGTATGAAACTAGGTACTTTTAAGGAAAATTATGATGCTTTTTTAGCAGATAAAGTTAAATTTAAAACTTTTACTCGCCATCTCGTTTTCTTCGTAGGTGAAGATAAAAAGTTTTTGCATCAATCACCAATACAATTAACTTTAAGTGGTGCAGCAGGAGCAAGTTTTGGTAAAAGTTACGCTGAATATCAACAAGGTAGAATTACTGGCGGTTTTGCTGGAGAATTAGAAAAAGCTTATGCTGGTTTTCAAAAGAAAACTCTAACTCCCAAGGGTCCTTTATTTCATGCTCACGGAATTTTTTGCCCAATCATTGAATCTGAAGAAAGAGGGATTGAACCTAATATTGCTTTGGTAGCTGCAACTGTAGATTACAAACAACCTACAGTCTCGACTTTAATTGATTATATGATCGCCTCAGATTCTCCTGAGTCAGAAATAATTTGTCAGGCTTTTGAAGAATATAAGGAATTTGGTAAAGAAGTGACTAAATCAGAAATTTCTAAAGCAGAAATGGCTGGTGTTACTAATTCTTATGTTTATGCAGATGATGATGATTTTGCTTATCCACCATATTAGGGACTGGAGATGAGGGTCATGAGGGAGAATACTCTATCACCCGTGATCTATTCCCCATCACCTAGCACTAATTTTTCAGTAGTAAATAATACAGTAAACCCTTGCCGCCTGTAATCCCGGCGCGCTCGCCTGCTAATTTACCTGTACCCATGAAATAATCTACTCTTCCTGGGCCTTTAATTGCGCTGCCTGTATCCTGATCTAATACAAAGCGGCTAACTCTAAGAGATTCCAGGTTGCCGCGACTATTAGGATAAGGAAATGAGTTGTTAATAAGTGCTAGTGCGCCCGGAGGCATGACAGATTTATCTGTAGCAATGGAACGTTCTGCGGTTACAGGTACACTAATACTCCCTGTAGCTGCTGCACCATTAGTTTCTTGAAAGAAAACAAATCTTTCCCAACGTGGCAAATAATTACTCATTTCCCTGGGATTTTGACGGAAATAACTGAGTAACTTGGGCATGGTTAAACCGCTGAGTGGTAATTTACCATCTTTTGCTAGTTCTCCACCAATGCTAGTCCAAGGATAATCTGTTCCTCCAGCAAACCTAACAGAGGTTCTTTGGCCATTAGTTAATTTAATTTGGGCAGAACCTTGAATTTGAATCATGTAGGGATCAAGGCGATCGCGAAACCAAAGCATTTCTAACCCACTTAGCTTGCTTTTCTTACCCAATAAACCATCTTTCCCTTCTAAATCAACCCTTGTGGGGTGGGGTTTAGCCCATTGTTTAAAATCTGTTGGTACTCTATACAGGGGATATTTGTATACCGAAGTACTGACACGACTAGCAGTATACTCAGGCTCATAATAAGCAGTAAATTTAACAGTACCCTTACCATCGTTTCCTATGGACTGGTAAAAGACAAACTCTCGATGGACAGAGGCTTGTAGTTCTGCTGCTGACTTAGAACTCATAAGGATTTGACGGAAGCGTACCAAACTCCGACGCACACGATCCAGAGTAATTTCCGGCACTGGATAAGTTTGATAAACAATGATCGCTTTATTAGTTTCGAGGTAACGTAAACTGTTATCTATAGAAGTTAACAAAGCCTGGCAATCACCATTTCTCCCCCACAGTTGCTCATCCCAACCCAAGCAATTTTGGGAGTTACAAGCAGTTGCTGGGCTGATGGGTTGGAGTGGTGATACAACTTCAGGTGTAATCGGTACAGGTGCTGGTACAGGTACTGCCTGGGGAATAATAACTTGACCGACAACAGGCCAAAGTGGATTTACAACAGCAATTCCTAGACTCAAGGACAACAAAGTAAGGGTTTTTTTCATAATTTATCGTTCGATACTAGAATTAAAAATTGGTTCTACCCGAATTCCGACAATCCGGGATGGACGTACCACCATATATTCACCTTGAATATTCTTAATCGGTACGCTTATAAAATCATTAGACGCAGATTTTGGTACGAGCTCACCACTATACCACTTCTGAAACTCTTGAATAGTAGGAAAACGTACTTCTTCTCGATGACCACTTTCTAACAGCAGGTAGATAGCATATTCGTTTGGAGTTCTAGGCATAAATTCACATCACTTGTAATCGCTATGGTATCACCAATAAATAATAAACTTTTACAGATTTTCCGCATTCTGGTATGGTTAAACCGCAGTGGTGCGTTATTAGGACGAGATGATTCTATTAATGTTAGAGGTAGACGCGATCGAAAATTTAAGTTTTTCAAACTTGCTTGCAATTCTCCCCTGAATAGATCACTAGCTATTGTATATTCAGTTTGATAGCAGAAAAAAATCCTTGGTTCTAACTGCGCTAATAACGCCTGTTTAGTAACATAAATCTCATGACTAATTAAGTCAATATTAGTTACATAATAACCACGACTACCCTCAATATAAAATTCAGTCTTTTCACCTTCCAGATAAAGTTTAAACCAAGTTGATACTTTAACTTCATGACTATATTCCAGAAAGTCTACGGAAAACCAAGTTTTGAGCAGGCTTTTTTTACTCATTTGAGCAGGCTTTTTTTACTCAAACGAATATCTGGAGGAAGTTATTACAATTCTGAAATTGGTTTATAATCTTGTAGATACCACACTATGAGCAAAATTTTTGATATAAAAGGGTATTTGAACTGTCTTTTTCTATTCAATAGAATTACAAACTTACTCATTAGTCAAGTATCACTTAAATAACTAAATTTTCAATACCTAATCCCCAAAAATAACAAGACCCAACATCTACTAGCTTGGTTTCTCCCTCCCCTTGTCTATTCTAGCCAGGGATGTACTAACTTTTACCAAATTGATAAACAAGGAATGAAAACTAGTTACATTGCCCCCTGGTTCTCAATAATTTGAGGGAATATTAAGCCTTCACATTGGGTGTTCTTCTGATTGGACGAGACAGATAGGAATTTAACAGCCATTGTAACATCTTACTACTTTTTTTACTAACTTTTTTACTAACTCTAACTGTTTGATCTGCCAGGGAAGCTTTTTTCCTGAGGTACAATTCTAATAATTGAACCTCTAATTTAGAGTTCGTCAATTAGTAATTAAACTTTACTTTTATAGTAAGAAGAAGTTTAATACGTAGGTTCATTAACCCGTTAAATACTTCAAGTATAAATGTTTATTGTTTAGAAGATTTGAATAGTAATTACTTATTAATATTTTAAGTTTTGAGAAAATACAGCAGCTTACAGATACTAAGCTGTAAGCTTGTGGGATGCAGAGGTAAATTTCTTCGTCTGAGATGGCTAAATCCAAAATCCAAAATTTTTCAACCTCCTGATCCTGGAAATTTCAGGGTAATTTCAATCTAGAATTCTGTACCTTTTCCTGGTTGTGATATACACTCCATCAAACCACCATGTTTTTCTAATACGATTTCGTGGCTAATTGCTAATCCTAGTCCTATACCCTTACCTACAGGTTTGGTGGTAAAGAACGGTTCAAAAATTCGCCTTTTCACATCTTCACTCATGCCAGGTCCATTATCTGTAATCCTGATAAGGAGATAGGAGTTGTGTGCAGAAACTCTCGTAGAAATACGAGAAATACGAATACTAGGTGAGGGTTTGTTATCATCAGAGTTTTGTCTCTCTTCTATGTCATAAGTTAAGATATCAATGGGATTGATAATAACATTTATGAATACTTGATTCATTTGTCCGGCATAGCATTCTACTTTTGGCAAGTCACCATAATCTTTGATCACTTCAATACTAGGAAAATGACTGTGTGGCTTAAGGTGATATTGTAAGATCAATAACAGTTTTATCAATGTCTTCATGCAAGTCAACACATTTTTTTTCAGCTTGATCAAGACGGGAAAAATTGCGTAATTATAGTACGATGAAACGAATTCGATCTGAATCTACTTTCATTCATGACAGGACTTTTGGTAGGTCTTGGACTAAAAAGTTAAAGTCTATGGACTCCATAGTGGCAAGAATTTCACTACCAGGGTTGGGATATTTAGACTACTAGAGTTGTACCAGCCTGAGTAGATCTTCCATTTGAGTAGGTCTTCCATGTAGTTGCTGGCATTACAAAGTTTGCTATAGATAAAGTTGACGGGGTTATTGATTTCGTGAGCTATACCTGCTAATAGTTTTCCTAAACTAGATATTTTTCCGTTTGAATTAATTTGGCTTGGGTTTCTTGGAGTTGATGGAGGGTATGCTCTAACTGTACAGCTTTTGCCGTGGTTGTGGCTTCTGCTACACAACTTTGTTCGTAGAGTTGGGCTTGTTGAATGGTGATAACAGCTTGGTCTGCTATGCTAATTGTTGCAATAACTTAATTTCTACATCTTGCCAAGTTCTGGGAAATTCACACTGGTAGGCAACCAGTAAGCCCCAAAGTTGGTTTCCCATTCTAATGGGTACAATCAAATTGGCTTGGACTTCCATAATTAACAACAATTCTAGATGACAAGGGATCAATGTATCTGTAGGTACATTATTAATTTCTCTGACTCTGCCTTCTAAGTAAAGTTGGACACACTCTTGTGGAAAAAAATGTTATTATAACTTCAGGCCTAAAACTAACCGCCAACTACCATTATTTTCTTCTAAAATTACTTCGCCATTCTGTTCAACCATTGATTTGTAAATCAGCACCCGGTCAGAATTAAGCAGAGAACAGACTTCTCTAACTATGGTTGATGGGTTTGTAGGGTTATATTCAAGTCCAATGTACTCCGAATCTGATCTGTGATTTGTTTGAGTGCTTTTGTCAAAAATAATGTTTTCTCTATTTCTGCAGTTTGTTCCTGGACTCTAAGTTCTAAGTTGGTATTTAGTGTTTGTCATTCGTGGTTTGTTTGCTCTTGCTGAATTGCCACTGAGAAGCTATGGGACAAGGCTTGTGCTAGTAATACTTCTTCAGGGTTCCATGCATGTGCTAGTCCTTTTCTTCTCTCCAAACTTCAAAAGAAAGGCGTGGTAATTCTTGATGCATATTAGAGTCTGTTCTACCTGCCGAGAGGATCTCAATATTCGATTCTGCTCGAAAAATAGTTAATACACCGATGAATTTCTCGCAGTAGTCCAGGGGAATTAGCATCAGTACCCAAATCCGAGTGGACTGAAAGTCCAGGGCTAAAACTCTTAATTTTGCTTGTTTATAAAGTTCAGGAATTGCTAATCTTTAGTCTGGTTGATACTCCGAAATCCAGTTTGGGAAAACTGGATATTTTTCCAATATATTATGTTCGAGCTCATAAGCTAGTTGTGGTTATTCTCCACAGGTATATAGTTCTTCATTATGTTCAATGTAAAGCCTGCCACCTATCCTTTAAAAGGATGTACCACCTATGCCTTAAAAGGATGTAATAGTTATTTATAGTGCCTTTTTTAGTTGGATGCTTGGTAGTTGATGTAGGAGGGTTACGACTTGGTTAATGATGGCTTATCGCTGTTGTTTCTCTCTGGCTTCACTAAGTAGGTTACTTTGAGAAATTGCTATCGCGACTTGATCTGCTATTTGCAGTACTACCTTAAGTTCTTTTTTCAGGACTGTTTGCTCCTGACTGTAATGAGATACTAATAATCCCCAGAGTTTTGGTTGTTTTGATTCTCCTTTGGGATCATATTGTAGAATTGGTACTGCAAGGGAAAATTTAACACTCATAGCTTTTAAGTATTGAATATGACATGGCTCTGGTTACAGTATAGTTAATATTCTGTTTCAGTTATGATTTTTTGCCGACTTGAGTGGTGATAGTCCTAATTATTCCCTTAGTTACATCTACTATGGAGCGTTGTCTGGTTAACAAAAACATCTCTTTTGCAGATCGGGAAATGTCATGAGGACGAAAATGAAGTCGCAGTAAGGATGGTTTTGTTGATGACATAGATTCTGCAATGACCTCACTGCTACCACCAGCTGCAAACTGATATATCTTGACTCGATCTGTTCCCAAGAATGATCGCACTTCAGTAACAGTATATGTTAGTATTTATTGAAGATCAAGCGATCGCCGAATCTGTTTAATGATACGGTGCAGTAAAGTTTCTTAATCTATTTGCTGCAATAGGTTTGGCTTATCTGTAAAAGTCATTATAAATCTTTACCTTATCTATAAATTGTTTTTAACCCCTTTCCCTAGCATGAAATTATTACTTAGATCCTGATATACAGGACTTTGCTAAACAGTTTGCTACAAAATTAAACCCTATAACTATATTAAGTATCTCATATATTTAGGTGTGTTCATTTGATATGTTTTGATATGTACAGTACTGTATAGATTTATTATCTATAAATTGACGAAACCTCATCTTATCCTGACAGTATAACAAATTATGTATCCACTTTCCTCCCTGTTCAAGTAAAAAAACTTACTCATTGGAGAGTTACTAGCATCATACTCATCAAAATAATCTTCTTCCATCAAGTTTTACGTTCTGAGGTAATAATTTTAAGGAAGGTGGATGAAATAAGGTGTAAGAGTGCCAATAATATCTATACACCAGAAGGGTAGA
>CAKZGI010000200.1 GCA_936914905.1 uncultured Trichormus sp.
TATCAGCTTGTACTATGGGGGCAACATGACCCAAGGCAAGTTGTTAGAGTTCCTATTTCAGGACTACACCATTTTACTACCTTGTCAATGCGTAAGTAATAAAATATTATTTTACTCGTTCGATATTATATTAAGTAGATGCACTCTCTTAATTTTTGAGTCGCTAAATTTTGAATTTCTGATGAGTACCCGTATAATTTGGCATCCAACCTTCAACAGTCGTGAAATAACGGATCACCTTAAAATGTAAGGATGCTGAAGGACTACACCAATGTTCCACATCGGTGGGAATGTACAAATAGTCTTGATGCTGAAGTAATAACTGCACTTGGCTACCATCAGGCCTAACGAAACCATAAATCATCTCTCCTGCTAACAAATAAATCGCTTCAGCTACATTGTGAGTATGGTAACGTCCGTAAGTTGCTATCCAAGTTTCTAAATTTGGGGAACCAGGATGTATATTGAGTAAGTCACTCCAATGATAATCGGTTTCCGTTTGCAGGAATTCAAACACGCTGTTATGAAGTTCGACAATGTAACGTTTCTCTGATTCCGTAACAGCTTCTTGTTCTAGTAATTCAGAGAAAAGCAGTGATGTTCCTGGTTCATAACTTCTCAGCTTGATATTTAGGGATTCTAGTTCATCAACTATCTCACTTAAATTACTCTCGCTTATGCCGTTGTCAAGTAATAAAATTGCCATGACAAAATACTAAATTCTTTGTTAAGAACAGTTTACTTAAATTTCTAACAAAAAGCCACTATCTCCGACTGACAAGGAGGTGTTTTAACTCATACTAAGTAATATTAGGTATTTATTTAAGTTTTATTTAACACCATTTTTCCAAATTTAGGACTTACACGAGTGTCACAATCAAGCTCTTGTATGGTGTGTCAGATGCTGGAAATGTCTTGATATTAACCAATATATAGGTCTGATGCACCATACTAATATGCCAGTTGGATAAGTCCTGAATTGATAACTGTTAATAATTCCATTAGGATAAAATAGTACAAGAAAACTATATCATATCGAAATGTCTGATTTAATTTTGTTTTGGCATCGCCGGGATTTACGTATTTCTGATAATACAGGACTAGTAGCGGCTAGAGAACAAAGTTCAAAGATAGTAGGTGTATTTTGTATTGACCCTTGTATTTTAAACAGTGATGATGTTGCACCTGCAAGAATAAAGTATATGATTGGCTGTTTACAGTCATTACAAGAACAATACACTCAAGCAGGTAGCCAGTTAGTAATTTTACATGATAACCCTATCGCAGTCATTCCTGCCTTAGCTGAAGCATTGAAAGTTAAAGCAGTATTTTGGAATTGGGATGTAGAACCTTATGCACAAATACGGGATAATAATATAATTTCCGTCCTTAAAGAAAAAGGTATTCAGACTCTTAATCAAAATTGGGATCAGTTGCTACACTCACCGTATGAAATCTTTAGTGCTTCTAAAACTCCCTACACAGTTTATACTCCCTTTTGGAAAAATTGGAGTAGTAAACCAAAAGCAAACCCAGTTGCAACTTTAGAGAATTCCGAAGGATTGACAGCAGCAGAAGAAGAAATAGCAAAACAAGCTGGTGCAATTAGTTTACCCTCTGCACAAGATTTAGGCTTTATTTGGGATGGAGAATTAATCATTGAACCAGGAGAAGCAGCAGCAAAAGCCAGGTTAGAAACTTTTACCACTTCTGCCATTAATAAATATCAAGAACAACGTAATTTTCCCACCGTAGATGGAACATCCCAATTAAGTACAGCTTTGAAATTTGGTGTAATTGGTATTCGTACAATTTGGCAAGCCACACAAGAATTATTAGAAACTAGTAATAGTGAAGAAGTAACAGCAAGTATTCGCACATGGCAACAAGAATTCGCTTGGCGGGAATTTTATCAACATGCAATGTATCATTTTCCGGCATTAGCTAATGGTGCATATCGAGATAGTTTCAAAAAGTTCCCTTGGCAGAATAATCAAGCACATTTTCAAGCTTGGTGTAAGGGAAAAACTGGTTATCCGATAGTTGATGCAGCGATGCGGCAATTAAATGAAATCGGCTGGATGCACAATAGGTGTAGAATGATTGTAGCCAGTTTTCTCACCAAAGATTTAATTATTAATCCTCAATGGGGAGAAAAATATTTTATGCAGAAACTAATTGACGGTGATTTATCTGCTAATAATGGCGGTTGGCAATGGAGTACTTCGAGTGGGATGGATTCCAAACCATTGAGGATATTTAACCCAGCCAGCCAAGCGCGAAAATTCGATATTGATGGTGAATATATTCGCCAATGGGTTCGAGAATTAAAATCTGTAGATACAGAATATTTAGTAAGTGGTAATATTACACCTTTAGAACGTCGTGCTGTTGGTTATCCTACACCAATAGTAGATCATAAGAAACAGCAAGCTTTGTTTAAACAATTATATCAACAGCAAAAAACAGGTATGGATTGATTTTCACTAGTGATACTTTCAGTAAATGGCTACAATATACCTTGTCTTTTTAATAGAAAACTACACTTTTCTGTGTGCTTGGAGTGCATCATCGTAAGTTATTTTAATAACTGGCACAATATGAGTCAAAGTATACTAGCATCATAAACATAATGCCAGTATATACCTAATATAGGTTTATGTGATCACCTTCTGATCATCCGTTGATAATCCAACTTAGCCTACCTTCTTCCCATCCTCAGTTATTGGAAGCACTGGATATTTGGCTGCGCTTAGGTTTAATATCTGATGCCAAAGTTAGGCAAATATGTCGGGAATATCTTGTTTGTCCTGTAATATTACAACCACAAATTGAGAATCTTCCACAAGGTGTATTGACAAGTGCAACTAGATCAAAACCATTAATTGCTACTTTACCCCCAGAAGCAAAAGCACCAGCTAAACCAAATGTCTTCACTTCGATGTTTCAATAATTGCGTGAAGAATTAAGTGTACCCTGGTTGTTATTTCCGGAAGTATTTTTAGTAGTTTTATCCTCTGGTGTATTGGCTGCAAGTCAGTGGGAAAGGTTTCCTGCCATTGGACAATATGGAGTTTTATTAGCCTATACTTTTAATTTCGACTATTTCACCTTCTGGGCTGGAAAACAAACTAACCTCAAATTGACAGCACAGACTTTATTAATTGTGACTTTGTTATTAGTGCCTGTCAACTTCTAGGCCATGGATAGCTTTAGTTTGTGAAACAATCCTACCAAATGGGTAATTTTAGCTTTTGGTTCTCTAGTATTGTTGATGACAAGCATTTTACCTTCTCGAAATCGGACAATTCCTAGTGATTTCCCCAGTGGGAATTTACCATTATTCAATATTCTGGGTCTGAGTTATTTGCATTGGGGTTGGAAGATACCAGGTTTTTATTTAGAGGGAAGTAAGTTCCTCGACAAATACACCTTCCCTTGCTTCTATTTGGGAAAGATTAGGGGGAATTTTATTGTTTTTGGGTTGGTCGGAGTCGGGGATCAATGAACCTTGGCAAGCAATAACTGTAAGTGGTTTAAGTTTATGGGTTTTTAGTCTCTGTTTAGGAAAGTACATTTTTCAAATTGACTTATTGGCATTTTTTGTAATTGGGTTACAAACAATTTGGTTAGGTTGCTGGTTACTTCCTGGTGAATTGCAGAAGTTAATTATGAAGATCGCTGCTAATTTAACTAATGCTCAAAATCAGAACTTTGTATTATTGAGTCTGGCTTTATTTCCCTATTTAGTTTTGATGGTGGCACTAACAAATAGTTTACATCGTGCTAACAAAGCAAATTTGGTGATCTTTGGCGATCAGTTAAATGTATGATTTGGGCTATCATTAACAATGATAGGGATAATTACTCCCACAGTGCGATCACTCAATCTTCTCTTCTCTACTATCACCCTAGCTACTATCACCAAAGAACACTTTTCTAGTATCTTAGTATGTCTGACTCACGTTACAGGAATATTAACGCTTTGTTATACCATTAATTGGTGGTTTCCTAATCTCAGTTATGAAATTTGGGCAACATTTCTATTAGCTTTGATGGTAGGAGAATGGATATTCAGCTCGAGAGAAACTATGTGGAGAAATAGTGCCTAGTATATTGGTTTAGGTTTAGCTACTATGAGTTTCTTCCTATTATGGATAAAAGCAGAAGCATTTTGGTATGTTAATATCCGTAATGCCGATTGTTGGTGTACTGTTTAGTTAATTACACCTTTAACACTCACCGCTTTAGGAAGTCCTAGCAGTGACACTAGCCGCAGTACCAGAATTTTTGTCAGTGTGATAGCTGTATTATCGGACCAACTTTTAACCCTTCCATTAGCAGGAAATAGACTAATTGGTTTCGGAGTAGGAACTACTGTCATCTTTGTGAATACTCGCTATTCACGAAATCAAACAACTGCGGGAACTACCATCGATTTTGGGTTGAGTTTAATAGTTGCCTCATTATGGCATATTTTCCCAGATTCAGGGTTATCAGGTTAGTTAATAGTAGATGCCTTAGCCATTCTCAGTTTATGGGTAGCGAGGAAATTACTATTTAACAAAACTCAAATTTATGCCTTAGCCGCTGACAAATGGGCGATCGCACTCTGTATCCTAGAATTACTTAGCATCACCATACACTCCTTCCTCATTTATGCAGGGGATGGAAGCCCCAGTATTTTCTATCCAACTGCTACACTAATAACTCTAATAACAATTATCTATTGTAGTTGGCAACAACCATCCAATTGGGCATTTTATAGCATCGGCTGGTGTTTAGAATTATTTAGTCACCGAAGTTCTCGGATTTTGGTAACCATCTATAATTAGTATCACCATTGCTAACATTGCCCTTGGGTTAACAACTCAATTCTTTGGAGAATGGTGGCACAGAGAATATCAAACATTACCCACTTCCTTTAATATTATACCCCTCATTTATGCTGTATTTACCAATATCTTACAAATTAATACCTTCACTGACTGGATAGGTTTTTGTCCCTTGGGTGTAGCCTTAATTTTAATTAGTATAGGACACAGAAAAGAAGAATTCAAACATCTACTTTACTTTGGTATCATCGGTGTATCTATTTCCGCTTATGAACTCCTATTCTATCAAATATCTTTAGTAAAAGGAGGTGCAATTGGTGACGGTTTAATCGCTATGTCCGCCTTAGTTACTAGCATCATGTATGTTTACCGTATCCTTACCCATTGGTTAATTAGCTATTTGCAACTTACACCAGAAGAACTAAAAAATCTTGCCCATTTACACTGGATTTGGAGTAGGAGTTTATTTTTAGTTGCGATTACCGTTCCTATTCAAAATAACCTTTATGTAGGAATAGGAACAGGAGTATTTCTAACCCACTATGCAATATGGCAAGGAAGAAGAAATAATCTTCATGAACCTCCACAGAGTATTGGAAATATAGCTGGAGATGGAACTTGTGTTTACCTGGATTTAATAGAATTAGGAATCACAAGTTTATATCTACAAGACTTATCAATAGGACGCTTTTTTAATCAACAACAATTAATGCCTTGGAATGGTGCGATCACTTGCTTATTTTCCTACTTCCTTTACATCTTACCTTGGGATAATTTAGGTTGGTCAAAAACTCCTTAGCAAATAACAGCATACATCTTGCCATGAATCATTATAGGATTAACCCAACAACAAATTTATCCCATCACCTTAATAATTGCAGCCGGATATTATATCTTTCTTGTCAAAACAAACAGACAACTACACTTTACCTACATTAATATCATCTAAATTGATTGGGGCTTATTTAACTGGTTTCAGCAATTAAACATCAAGGATAATTTATGGTATATCACACCTATCGGACTATCAATAGTATACTATATATATATACTATATATATATACTATATATAGTATAGCCCAAATAATCTATATTGCACAAATAGACCCACAACTAAAACTACCAGAATCAAAAGAAATTCGTCATATTGTGCGAACAATAGGCAGTGATTTAATTTGTAGTTGGGCGTTATTTTTCCATCAAAGGTTACCTCTTATCCCCAGTATTATTAGCCTCATAACCATCTTTGCTGGACCAGCTTTACGAATACGCGCATTTCCCTATATTGGGACAGCTACTTTTCTCAGCACTAGTATTTAGTATTTATCAATTACTAATATTTAGCCTCCGCCATTCCTTCTTAAAATGGATTGTAGGTTTACTAGTCAGTATTCTCTTAATTTAGATAGGAGCCAACTTTGAAACCCGACGCACCCAAATAAACGGCTTACTTTGTAGTAGCAGCAACGAGTTTCAAGAATGGGAATAAGACCAGTTAAAAATTAGGAATGAAAATAGCCCCAACCTCTCAAAGAAGCAGGGGACTTAGATCATCAACAACTATTCTTTCTTCCTTTGTATCTTTGCATCCTTGCGAGAGACTAATTCTTATCTTCTCCCTACAAATACAACGACTTCACCCACTCCCATTCCTGCTGCAAACCCTCCCTGAGAGAAACCCGTGGCTGATAACCCAGAATTTTTCGTGCCTTAGATATATCTGCAGCCGTGTGACGGGCATCTCCAATAGCTTTTCCAATGTGGTTACGTTTAATAGGCTTGCCAACTATTTCCGACATTGTATCCAGCACTTCAGCCAGAACCACCCTACTACCACCACCAATATTAAAAATTTCCCCCACCGCTTCTGGTACAGTAGCGGCAGCTAAATTAGCAGTAACAGCATCACTCACAAATGTAAAATCGCGTGTTTGTTGTCCATCACCATATACAGGAATGGCCTCATCCTCTAAAACAGCTTTAAAGAACTTATTAAATGCCATATCTGGCCGTTGTCTAGGACCATAAACCGTAAAATAACGCAATGACACAAAAGGCACACCAAAGTTTTTTTGATATAGTCCACACAACCTTTCAGCAGCTAACTTTGTAATACCATAAGGTGAAACAGGTTTAGGATGAATTTCTTCATTTGTCGGTAAAGTTTCCGCATCACCATATATACTAGAAGTGGAGGCAAAAACTAGTCTTTTTAAATTTTGAGCATCTTTAGCAGCTTCCAACACAACTTGTGTAGTATTAATATTTCGTTCAGTGTAAGCCCTAAAACCCTTACCCCAGGAATTTCTGACCCCAGCTTGTGCAGCTTGATGATAAATTATCTCCACATTTTGACAAATCCTTGGTAACTCTAAAAATTGAATATCCCCTTCAATTAAAGTAAAGTTAGACGAATTTTGAAAGGTAGCAATATTTTTTCGTTTCAAAACTGGATCGTAGTAATCATTAAACTCATCAATGCCAATTACTTCTTCTCCCCGTTGCAATAAAATATCAACCAGGTGAGAACCTATAAAACCAGCAGCCCCAGTAACAAGAATTTTAGCCATGTTGTTTGTTTTTGATATTTTTTTTTGAATTATTTAGCAGCCTCACATTCATGCAAATTTTCTATGAATATGCACTTTATTCCTGAGTACAGGAACTTTAAAGATATCGTTTCTAAAAAATTTATTTGATGCAAATTCACATACAATTGGTTTCATTATTAATGAATTAAGCTAAATTATCATTAATTTTTAAGCACTGATTCTCAGTCTACTTAAAAAATATAAAAATTTACAAAATGTTTACATTCTTAACTGATTGTGATTAATTTTGCGTTGAAACCATTATTTTGTTTTCCCCATTCTCTGTTATAACACTTGATTAGTAGCCTAACTAATGAAAAAATTGATCTGCGAGTAGCTTTAAGGCATTCGCTTTTTGCAAGGGACACACGAGGAAATAAGTGAAGGTTTTAGTTGTCGGTAATGGGGGACGTGAACACGCTCTAGCGTGGAAACTGCTGCAATCGAATAAAGTTGAGCAAGTTGTCTGTGTACCTGGTAATGGAGGTACAGCAACTCTGGAACGCTGTCAAAACTTGCCCTTAGCGGTAGATGATTTTGAAGGCATGAGTCAATTTGCCTTAAAAAATGGTATTTCCTTGGTAGTAGTTGGTTCAGAAATACCTTTGTCCAATGGAATTACAGATTATCTCCAAAATCAAGGACTCATGGTATTTGGACCAGTTAAAGCAGGAGCGCAAATTGAAGCCAGTAAAGCTTGGGCTAAAGCTTTAATGCAAGAAGCTGGAGTACCAACAGCTACAGCGGCAGTATTTACAGAGTCTGCAGCAGCAAAATCATATCTCCAAGCACAGGGCTCGCCAATAGTTGTGAAAGCTGACGGCTTGGCCGCTGGCAAGGGTGTAACAGTGGCTCAAACTATTGAACAAGCCGAAACCGCCATTGATGTCATTTTTCAGGGACAGTTTGGTAGTGCAGGCAATTTTGTGCTCATTGAAGAATGTTTGCTAGGACAAGAAGTTTCCGTTTTAGCACTCACTGATGGGTTAACAATTCGTCCATTACTACCAGCCCGAGATCATAAGCGAATTGGAGAAGGTGATACAGGAGAAAATACCGGAGGCATGGGAGCATACACTCCTACACCCATCGCTACACTAGAGTTAATGGCGCGTGTGCAAACAGAAGTTTTAGAAAAAACTATTACTGCTTTAAGAAACAGGGGTATTGACTATCGAGGAGTTTTGTATGCTGGTTTAATGGTTGCACCCAATGGCGACTTTAAAGTTTTAGAATTTAACTGTCGCTTTGGTGATCCAGAAACGCAAGTAATTTTACCATTGCTGGAAACCCCCTTAGAAGATTTAATCTTGGCTTGCATCGACCAGCGTTTAGGAGAAATGCCACCTCTTGCTTGGAAAGAAGGTTCTGCGGCTACAGTAGTGGCTGCTTCAGGAGGTTATCCTGGAGATTATGAAAAAGGTAAGATAATTACTGGGATTCAAAAAGCAGAAGCAGCCGGAGCCATTGTGTTTCATGCCGGTACCAAGTTGAATTCAGCCCAACAAATCATAACAGACGGTGGTAGAGTGTTGAATATAACTGGGATTGGCGAAAATTTCCAACAGGCGATCACTCAAGCTTATACTGGCATCAAACACATTCAATTTTCAGGCTTATATTACCGTAGAGATATTGGTCATAGAGTCCTAAAAATTGAGACCTGAGTTAGCTTAATTAGTAGTTTTTTATCTCTCCACCCTCCTATCTTTCCATATTTCCCATTTCTCCCTAACACCTTATCATCTGTTAATTTTTAAGTTGTTGGGGTAGAAAATAAAGAACTAAATTTTAAGTCTATTTTAATATGCTGGCTTTTTTTACAACAATCCGAGATGCCATTACTCATTGGTGGTATGAGTTCACCCTCCAAACCAAACTCTTAGCTGTTGCTACCCTGGTCGTTTCCCTAGTAATGAGTGGCCTGACATTTTGGGCAGTGAATACAATTCAGCAAGATGCACGTCTCAATGACACCCGTTTCGGCCGCGACTTGGGATTACTACTTGCTTCTAACGTTGCTCCACTCATCGCTGATCACAATCTTACAGAAGTTGCCCAATTTTCCCAACGTTTCTACAGCAGCACATCCAGCGTGCGTTATATGCTTTATGCCGATGAAACAGGAAAAATCTTTTTCGGCATTCCATTCTGGGAACCAGAAGTAGAAAACTCCCTCACCATCAAACGGAAAATGCAACTACCAGAAGATTATCCCAGCGATGATGACCAGCCAATGGTACGCCAACATACAACCCCGGACGGCATAGTGACAGATGTATTTATTCCCTTAATAGTGGATAAAAAATACCTGGGTGTCTTAGCTATCGGCATCAACCCTAACCAAACAGCAGTTATTTCCACCAACTTCACCCGTGATGTCACAATTGCCGTCTTTATCACGATTTGGGTGATGGTGATATTAGCAGGAGTAATCAACGCCTTAACTATTACTAAACCCATCAAAGAACTACTCGTAGGAGTAAAACAAATTGCCGCAGGGAATTTTAAACAGCGAATAGATCTGCCACTAGGAGGAGAACTAGGAGAACTTATTTTCAGCTTTAATGAAATGGCAGAGCGTCTAGAACGCTATGAAGAACAAAATATTGAAGAACTGACAGCCGAAAAAGCCAAGTTAGAAACCTTAGTTTCCACCATTGCCGATGGAGCAGTATTGATTGACAATAATATGCAGATCATTTTAGTCAACCCCACAGCCAGACGCATTTTTGCCTGGGAAGGGGCTGATGTTGTCGGCAAAAATGTACTTCATAACTTACCTCAAAGTGTACAAATAGAAATCACCCGCACGTTATACGAAATGGCCGCCGGTGAATGTGAAAGTGCGGAATTCCGTATCCCCCTCCAGCAACCCACCAAGCGCACAATCCGCATTCTCTTAACAACAGTCCTCAACCTGCAAAGAGAAAGTATCAAAGGTATTGCCATTACAGTTCAAGACATCACCCGTGAAGTAGAACTGAATGAAGCCAAAAGCCAATTTATCAGCAACATTTCCCACGAACTACGCACACCTCTATTTAACATCAAAACCTATATTGAAACTCTGCATGACTACGGTGAAGACTTAGGTGCAGAAGAACGCCGAGAATTTCTCGAAACTGTTAATCATGAAACCGACAGACTTACCCGCTTAGTTAACGATGTTTTAGACTTATCAAAACTTGAATCTGGACGCACGTATAATTTTGACGGAGTTGATTTGGCACAAGCATTAGAGCAGACACTGCGTACTTACCAACTCAATGCCAAAGACAAAGGACTTGAACTAGTTCAGGAAGTCGCCCCCAACTTACCCTTAGTAATAGGTAATTACGATTTATTACTGCAAGTATTTGGCAACTTAATCGGTAATGCACTCAAATTCACAAAAGCAGGAGGGAAAGTCGCAATTCGAGCCTACCAGCTGCATCCTCAACCCAATTTTGCCTTATATTCTCCTGACACAGACTCGTCTCCTGACACAGACTCGGTTGAAACAGAAAACCACACCCACATAACACTAAACGAACATAATTATCCTTCCAAAGTACGGATTGAAATAAGTGATACAGGAATTGGTATAGCCCCAGAAGACCAACAGGCAATCTTTGACCGCTTTTTTCGAGTAGAAAATCGAGTTCATACCCTTGAAGGTACAGGCTTAGGTCTGTCAATTGTCAGAAACATTATGCAAAGGCATCACAGTCAGGTTAATTTAGTGAGTGAAGTTGGTGTCGGGACTACTTTTTGGTTTGACTTAGACGTATTGGAAGAAAAAACATCACCCACCCAGATAGAAACTTCCAATGCTTATTCTTTAGAAACTTGACACAGCAATAACCAAGCATACGAATATTACGAGTAATAGTAGTAAAACCAAAGCCTGATGGCTTTTAAGCCAATTTTTCAAAAAAAACCACAGCTTGTAGCATAAATCTGCTGTTGTGTTCCTAATGTAATCTCCTCTAAATTCTTGTAAAGCCTACAGTCTTTAGCATACGGACGTTTAGGAAAATTACATCTATACATTTTGATGATATATGCACTTCCCACAGAGATAATCCTCCCTAATAGCTCGGTGCAAGGGAATCCTAGGATGACCATAGGCTTTGAGAGTGAGCCGACAATGTGGACAAGTAATTACCTGACCATCGACTGGTTGATAGGAACGAGAACGAGATACAGTAGCCAAAACTTGAAGGAAAATATGCAAGTAAATGTCCTGACTCTAGCGATTGATGCAAAAACAGGATGCCAAGAAGACAAGCAAGATAGCTTTAGTTCATATTTCTAAATAACCATAAGCCTTATGATATAAGGTTTTTAAGCAAAACAACGTCATTCATTCAACCTAAAGAAAAAAAGTTTGAAGAACTGCTTGACAAAAAAGAGAAAGAGTTGCTATATTAATGGAGGTGAAGGGCGAGCCCCTAAACTACTGAACCGAAGAAAAAATAATACTTTGAAAGAATAGAGACG
>CAKZGI010000201.1 GCA_936914905.1 uncultured Trichormus sp.
ACCTATCACACTTGTCAATACCCCACCACCTCAATCCTTACGGCGATTTTATAAAAACAGTCGAACATTTTTATTGAGTTTCTAATAATACTTAGCACTAGGTAAGAGATACTGAAATCTCAACATTGACAGTATAAAAAGAATAAATGAATTAGAAAATTCTTCAAAGCCACATACCATAAGCCTTTAGGGGCATCGAGAAACCTGATAATAGGAAATTTAGAGTTCCACAAGTCAGATCGCAGATATATCGCTCTCATGAGTTAGCCAAATGCTTACACAAAATGTATATTTGTTTACGTTAATTTTCGGGTTTTTAGTATTTAAACCCTTGCTCTGTTTCTTTCTCTTTGGTCAATCTCGTCAATCTGGAGTCTCATACCATTATATAAATTACCTTGAGGATTCGGAATGACTGATACTAACGAGTAAAGCATAACGTTGTATTGGAATCTCATCTGGATTTGCTGATTTACTACGATTACAACTTACAACTAATATCATAGGTAAATTATTGATCAAATGACGGTTTTTTAATACAGTTTTCGACATCTCTATAGAGAGTAATGCCAGCAAAACGTGTACCATGTTCATGTACATCATCTGCACCACCTTTTATTAATTCCTGTCCTGGATCTGGAAATACATCAGTTTCACCCAGCACTGGAGCAATTAATGGATGATCTCTTTGTACACCTGAATCTATAACGAGAATGCCGCAATTCTCTTCAGGTGGAGAAATAAGTTCGGGTAAACGGGAAATTGGTAAATTATAATCGGTAGTTCTCTCAAATGCAGGTTGGGGAGGACTATCAATTTCTTTGAGAGTTTCCAGTTCCACTAAAAACTCTAAAACTTCCTGAGTGACTTTAATTCTAGTTATGCACAGATAATCACCAACATAACTATTACTCATTCTCATAGGAGCAGTATCGTTGGAAAAGTATTCTACCGTTTCAACAATATGTTCTAAAGACGCCTTCATTTCTTTGTGATCGCCTGTCTGCCAGAATTCCAAATCTAAAAGATTTATAGCAAATGAATTTAATTCTAATAATGAACAAAAATCTTATTCTATTACTCAAAATCAAGGAAATGAGATGTTTTCAATTATAACAGATAAAATGAAATATTTGAAAGATGAATGGTATTCAAGTGTTTCAGGAAGTAATTTATTTAAGGGAAATGAAGATATAGAAATTAATGATAATTATCAAGATGAAACATAAATTTTAAAAAATAAAATTAACAACTTAACTATAACTATACAGTAGCAACCTTTATTGGTGGAAAAAGAAAAAATTAGTGATATCATGGAACTAATAAAAGATGAAATATTGTGATTTTTCCAAGTAGTTAAACTTCCATGTATCGCCTAATTTTAGCTTGCGTCCATTAATATCTACGTCTAGGCATGAAAGATAACCTCTATGAGTGATCGCCTTTGGTACTGAGCTGGGCTCAATCACAAGTAGCGTAACACCCCACAGGGCGATCACATATTCGCTTAGTACTATAGTACTGCTTTAGAGATTATTATTCAGCTGTTTTATTTATTGTTGAACCGAATTATTCTCCTACAACAAATAAATTCGCAAATAAGCAATTATTCCACCGTCACCGACTTCGCCAAATTCCTTGGCTGATCCACATCCAAACCCCGCCGCGCTGCAATATGATAAGCTAACAATTGCAGAGGTATAACTGTGAGAACTGGTGAAAGAATTTCTTCAACTTCCGCAACAGGAATTAAATCATTAAAGATTTCTGCTGCTTCCCCATCATTAACAGAAGTCACCCCAATTAACCGCGAGTCTCTAGCTTTGGCTTCTTGGGCATTGGAAATCACCTTTTCATATACACTACCAGGCATTGCAATCGCAACTACAGGAACTTTCACATCTAATAGAGCGATCGGACCATGTTTCATCTCTCCCGCTGGATACCCTTCAGCGTGAATATAGCTAATTTCTTTTAATTTCAAAGCCCCTTCTAAGGCAATCGGGAAATTAATTCCTCTTCCTAGAAAAATGAAATCTTTAGTTTCTGCAAAGTCATGAACCAACTGCTCAATATATCTTTCTTGGGTTTCTAAAATCGCTTCAATTTCTGCAGGTAACTGACGCAAACCTGCGATAATTTCTATTAACCTTTCAGCCCTAATTGTTTGCCGACAATGAGCCAAATTTAAGGCCAAACCATAAAACGCCATCAACTGGGCAATAAAAGTCTTTGTCGCAGCTACACCTATCTCAATACCCCCATGAGTATTAATAATATTACCTACCATCTGCCCCAAAGTGCTTTCTGGGCGGTTGGTAATACCCAATAATCGCGCCTGATACTTAGCTTCTTTTCCTTGTCTGCGTTCCTTTTCCATAGATAAAGCTGCTAAAGTATCCGCAGTCTCACCCGATTGTGTGACACCAATAGTTAAAGTATTAGCCGTCAGAGGTGATGGTGCATAGCGAAACTCAGAAGCATACTGCACTTGAGTAGGAATTTCTGCCAACTGCTCTAACAAATATTTACCCACTAAGGCTGCGTGCCAACTTGTCCCACAAGCGACAATTTGAATTTGTTCCAAATCTGCGTAAAATTCCTCTGGTAAACCCAGCGTCACAGGTGTTTCACCACTAGCAGGAAAATATGCCTCTAAACAAGCCCTCACTACCCCCGATTGCTCATAAATTTCCTTGAGCATAAAATGTTTGAATCCCTGCTTTTCTAGCATGATGGGATTCCAGTTGAGGGTACGGGGATACTTTTTCAAGCGATGTCCTGCAAAGTTATAGACCTCAACCCCTAAAGGAGTCAAACGAGCAATTTCACCGTTTTCTAAAGGCAACACAGCCCGGGTATAGGTAACAATGGCCGGAGTATCAGAAGCACAGAAAAACTCACCTTGGCCAAAACCAATTACTAAAGGCGCTTGTTGGCGAACTACAATCAATTCATCTGGGTAATCTGCACAAATAGCCGCAACAGCAAAAGCCCCCTCTAGCTTACTCACCGCTTCCCGCACAGCCTCTAAAAACATAGAAGCAGAGACAGTATTTTCAGAAATATGCTTTAAACATTCAGCGATCAAATGTGGAATGACTTCTGTATCCGTTTCGGAACTAAACTCATGTCCTAAGCCCTTCAGGTGTTCCCGTAACTCACGATAGTTCTCAATAATCCCATTCTGCACTACGGCTATCCGCAGCGCCGTATCCATGTGTGGATGAGCGTTATATTCTTCTGGTTTACCATGAGTTGCCCAACGAGTGTGACCAATCCCAATTTGAGCAGGAGTTTCGATTTGTTCGAGTTTAGAACGCAAATTCAGCAGTTTCCCCTTAGCCCGCACACAATGAACGTCACCTTCCCAAATCGTGGCAATTCCTGCCGAATCATAACCTCTATATTCTAACTTTTCCAATCCAGCCAGTAAAATATCTGTCGCCGCTTGAGTACCTATATAGCCAACTATTCCGCACATTGTTTACACTACTCCGGTTATCAGTTATCAATTAACAGTTGTTAGTTGTATGTTGTTAGTTGTATTTAACAGTTATATTTGGTTTCATCACCCTACTATTTGCTTGACAACTGTTCACGATTTGCTGTTCCTGGAAATTAATTAAGTTAAGTATAGTTGTCAGCATAAAGCGGTGATTATAGCAAATAAAAAGGAGCAAGTTGCTCCTTTGACCACTCGGTTTTGTGATAGATTTTGGTTGACCAAGACTAAAACAACAAGTTTCTTCGGCAGAAATGGCTGCTGCCAAAGCTTAAAGAAATTTTCTATGGAGATAATTCAAAAGTGTTACAGCAGATTGCAGATCAATGAAGTACAGAATCTCAATTGAAACCTTGACAGTAGGAAAGT
Source organism: uncultured Trichormus sp. (assembly GCA_936914905.1). Taxonomy (GTDB): domain Bacteria; phylum Cyanobacteriota; class Cyanobacteriia; order Cyanobacteriales; family Nostocaceae; genus Trichormus_B. The sequence continues at coordinate 3,875 of CAKZGI010000201.1, forward strand.
TTTACTCCTGACTCCTGATTCCTGCTGTTAGTGCTGAGTGCTGAGAGAAGAATCAAGTTATTTCTCCCTAGCTCAGTCCTCAGCACTATTTTACTGAGTATTTTAATATCTCAGTGTTCTAATATGCCAGACCCATGCTGCGAGTTGTTTCAGCACCCAGATAAACCCGTATGCTCAAGAAATCGGTGGGACAAGCAGTTTCGCAACGTTTGCAGCCTACGCAATCTTCTGTACGGGGTGAAGAGGCAATTTGAGCAGCTTTACAGCCATTCCAAGGCACCATCTCCAGTACGTCAGTGGGACAAGCGCGGACACATTGAGTGCAGCCGATGCAGGTATCGTAGATTTTTACGGTATGAGACATTGAAAAAACTGCTCCTTTCAGGTGTTCTTCTCTGCGAAGGAATCATAATCAAGGCATAGTTTACCGCAGTGCTTGATAAGCTGTAAGTAAAAGGCTACAAACTTTAAACAATTTAATAGGCACTTTGGGCAATTTATTCTGGCTATATCATCCCTATTTGCCTACGAATCAGCAAAATCAACCATAAGCACTGACGATAGAGACTCCCCAGAATAAAATCAAATTGTAAAGATGTGTAAAGCCTAATTCAATTCCCCATAGCTAAACCTATAGTACATATTGGTTAATGATGATGCAACGTTAAATAAAGCCTATTTGTGACTAAATTTTAACATTGGTGTACAGAATTTAGAACTTATAGTTTCTTTGTACTGAGTTAATGAAATTAAGATCAATTTCTACAGAACTTATCAATTTCTACAGAACTTACAGTTTCTAACCCATGGGAAAAGGGAAATGAGGGGTCTGGGCATTGGACCTTCTCCTACACCCCTATACCCTTTGTGTAAGTCCTTTTAATAAATTCCTAATGAGGCACAGCTAACCTTTGGCCTTTTACCTGAACCTGTGTATTTTCTTCAACAATTTTGCGGAATAAATCACCATCAATAGTTTCTTGTTCTGCTAATAAATCAACTAAACGTTCTAGAATTATGCGGTTTTGTTGCAGAATTTCTTTGGCTTTGATGTAACAACTACTAATAATTCCCCGGACTTGAGAATCAATTCTAGAGGCAATTTCTTCAGAATATTCTGATTTATTCCCCCAGTCACGCCCCAAGAATACTTCTCCTTGTTGACTTTCCAAGGACAACGGACCTAAGTCAGACATCCCAAATCGCGTTACCATTTGTCGTGCCATATTTGTCACTTGTTGCAAGTCATTTCCAGCACCTGTTGTGACTTCTGCCTTACCAAAAACAATTTCCTCAGCAGCACGACCGCCTAAAGCTGCGATAATCCGCCCTAGGATTTGGGAACGAGAAATTAATCCTTGTTCTTCATTGGGTGTAAACCAAGTCAAACCTAATGCTTGTCCTCTGGGAATTAGGGTAACTTTTTGTACTGGGTCATGGTCTTTAATTAAAGTTCCCACTAAAGCGTGTCCCACTTCATGGTAGGCGATTAAACGTTTGTTTTTGCTATCTATTAAAGCTGCACCTTCCATCCCAGCTACTACTCTGTCTACTGCATCATCAATTTCTAGGATGGTAATTGCGTCTTTGCGTCTTCTAGCAGTGAGAATGGCTGCTTCGTTGAGGAGGTTGGCTAAATCTGCACCTGTAAAGCCAGGTGTGCGACGGGCGATCGCATCTAAGGATACACTAGGATCCAATTTCTTATTGCGGGAATGGACTTCTAAAATTTCCAAACGTCCTTTAATGTCCGGTGCATCAACTGTCACCTGTCTATCAAAACGACCAGGACGCAACAATGCAGAGTCTAAAACATCAGGACGGTTGGTAGCAGCAATAATAATAATCCCTGTGTTACCTTCAAAACCATCCATTTCTGTTAATAGTTGGTTTAAGGTTTGTTCTCTCTCATCGTTACCACCACCAATACCTGCACCCCGTTGTCTACCTACTGCGTCAATTTCATCAATAAAGATGATACAGGGAGCGTTATCTTTAGCTTTCTTGAACAAGTCGCGGACACGGGAAGCACCTACACCGACAAACATTTCTACAAATTCAGAACCAGAGATTGAGAAAAATGGTACACTAGCTTCCCCTGCGATCGCTTTAGCTAGTAAAGTTTTACCAGTGCCTGGAGGTCCAACTAACAGGACACCTTTAGGAATACGAGCGCCCACAGCAGTAAATTTTTCTGGCTGTTTGAGGAAAGTTACCACTTCCTGTAATTCTTCCTTCGCTTCCTCAATTCCCGCCACATCGTCAAATTTTACTCCAGTTTTCGCTTCCATTTGGAATCGAGCGCGAGATTTACCGAAATTCATTGCTTGGTTAGAAGCATTGGTAGAACGACGCAGGAACAACAGCATTAAAGCTACCAGTGGCAAAATCCACATTAGATTAATTAATAGCCCTACAGCAGCCCTACTGTTAGTGGAAGAAACCTGACCAAATTCAACGTTTTTTTCCTTGAGTTTATTGATTAACTCCGTATTTTGTTCTAAAAGTCTTACTGGTATAGGTGGTGCATCTGGCCTTTGATCCGCCAAATAAACCTTAGCTATTTGTTCAGTTTCATCAAGTTCTACTTTTCTCACTTCCCCTTGCTCAGTTTTTTGGAGCAATTCCCCATAAGATAAAGAGTTACGCTCTACTTTTTGAGCTAAGACGGGACTACCACCAAAAATTCCTGGCAGCATCATGATAATAGTAGCTGCTAATGCCCCTGTCCAAGGAATTCGCTTTGTTTGAAGCTGTTTTCTCAATGCCTTCTTACCAAGATTTGTCATAAAATTTACCCTTTTTCTTTTGGCATAAGCTGATTTTTGGTTTTATGCCTATTCTTCTAGCAGAAATAGCAATAACTGGAAATTACAGTTTTATAATCTAGTCTAACTTCGAGATATCGGGAATTGGTGAATGATGTTCAGGAAAGATGATGAACCAGGACTAGAGGAAAATGGATGAATCAGTACCTGAGAAAAATTAATTATACATTTTGCCACAAAATAGAAATCCCTATAATCTTGTTCTGTTCCCTATTCCCTTAACCGAATGTGCAATTTATTTGACATGACTACTTAGTTAGTATCGCCTTTTCTCTGTCAACTTTTGCTTTGTTCCATGCTCCCCCAAAAGGAGTTTGACAAATAAAAAAATTCGTCGTTAAAATAATCATAGTCGTAATGACTCCGCTTTTTAATAATTCTAGTTTTGTGGGTGAAGTATGGTGAAAATTGTTGGTATTGGTGGTAGTTTAAGACCCGGCTCATATACCCAGCTAGGGTTACAAGTAGCAGCACAACGAGTAGCGGCTTTAGGTACAGAGGTGGAAATTCTCGATTTACGGCAAATGCAGCTACCATTCTGCACAGGTGCTAAAGAATACCCAGGATATCCAGATGTACAACGGTTGCGTGATACTGTTGGCAATTCTGACGGGTTAATTTTAGCCACACCAGAATATCATGGGGGAGTTAGCGGAGTGATCAAAAATACTTTAGATTTAATGAGTTTTGAGCAACTATCAGGGAAAGTGACAGGATTGGTTAGTATTTTAGGTGGTCAATCTAATAGTAATGCTCTCAATGACCTGCGAATCATTATGAGATGGGTGCATGGTTGGGTAATTCCCGAACAGATTGCTATTGGACAAGCTTATACTGCTTTCAGTCCAGAAGGTAAACTGCTGGATGAAAAATTATCTCAAAGATTTGATCAGTTTGCTCAAAGCTTGGTAGATAATACTCGTAAATTGCGCGAAGTTAATTAGAAATAGGGAAGCAGGGGAGGATATTTACTGGCTGTTCTCCCTGTAGAATTTTTATAAAAACCCCTCAATGGATAGATTTAAAAAATATGACTACAGATAAGAGATATATTGTTACTGATAATACAGTATACTTTTTATGGTTGGGTTCAGCCTTAATTTTGCTACGAACCAAGCTGGTAGGTATAACTCAAATTTGAGCTTTTTGCAGTTTTTTAATTGCCTTATTAGGCTTTATTGGTTACGTATTTGGAATTAGCTCTTTTCATCAAATTGCACCGTTGACTAATATGGCAGTGCATACCAGTATTTTGTTTCTGTTACTAGGGTTAGGAGTTTTATTGGCTGATGCAGAAACAGGTTGGACACAAGAAGTGATGAGTCCTTATCTTGGTGGAATTCTTGCCCGCAATCTCTTGCCTTTGGTGATTGGTATTCCGATTGTAACTTCAGGATTATTTTTGTCGGCATAGCAAACTAATACTATTTCTATTGAGACGGGATTGATTGTTCGATCTATTATCAATATCGGTTTTTCAGGTGGAATTGTATGGTGGAATGCAAGATATTTAAATGCTACTGACGAAAATGCCCTCCAGCAGAGTGAAGAAGGTTACCCTTCCTTGGTACAAGCTACCATAGAAGTAATACAGACTACCGATATCATAGGGAAATTTACTACTGTTCAGGAAAGTTGGGAGGCTTTTACTGGTCAGACTTTTACAGAATACTAGGGGTTGAACTGCCAATATTATCTTCATCCTGTTCATAGAGAATGAACAATACAAGTTTGGTTACAGGCGACCGCAAAAAATTGTTTATATGAAAATGAATGTCGTATTTTTGACTCAAACAGAGAATAGCACTGTTTTTGGGTGCGGGCTTTACCTGTTCTCGAAACAGACGGTTCTTGTCGCCCTCTCAAGGGTGGGAGCTTGTACAAATATTACTGCTCGCAAACAAACTGAACTGGAAATTCGCCAACTTAATGAACAAGTAGAGGAAAGAGTACAACAACGCACTGCTTAACTCATTGCAGCTAACAAATAATTAGAAGCGTTTTCTTACTCGGTTTCTCATGAGCTCTGCGCTCCTGTATGCAGTATTGATGGATTAAGTAAGATATTGCTAGAACATTAGCAAGATCAATTAGATGAGCAAGGTAAGCACTATCTAACTCGGATTCGGGCTGGAACTCAACGCATGGGTGAACTAATTGACAATTAGCTGCAACTTTCACGAGTCACCGGGAGTCCAATGCAATATGATCAAGTTAATATTTAGTGGGATCACTCAAGAAATTGCTCAACAAATGAGTGAAAACGAACCAGAAAGGCAGGTACAGTGGCTGATTTTTCCTCATCTCATTGTTTCGGGTGATGCTAAACCTTTACGCATTAAGATGGAGAACTTACTCAATAATGCTTGGAAGTTTACATCTACTAAAATACAGGCAAAAATTGAACTGAGTTGTATTTTTTTAGAACACAATAATCATTCACATTTAACCTACATGATCACAGACAATGGAGTCGGGTTTTATCAAAGTTATCTCAACAAACTATTTCAAGCATTTCAACGTCTTGATACCGTTGAAGAGTTTCCAGGAACAGGTATTGGTTTAGCGACTGTGCAAAGAATTGTTCGTCGTCATGGTGGTGATGTGTGGGCAAATGGAGTGATTGGAGAAACAGCAACTTTTTATTTCATGCTATAGAGTGAGTTTTTATTTGACAAGAAGGGCAATGGTTTTTGAAGAAGAATCCAGAAATCATCATCAATCTATGGGGAATCTAAAACCAGCCATGATTATTCGCACCGAAGCTACGCTGTAAAGAATACTAAATCATAAGCTGGGTTTCTTAAACCCGGTTATTCATTTTTCCATCATCCAGAATTAATTCTGAATTTTTTGTTGATAAACCATTTGTTTTTAAAGTAGTCTGGCTCAGACATCTACATTATTAATTGTTGAGGATAATCCTGATGATATAGAACTAACACTACTTGTATTTGAGCCAATGGGGCTGCAAGAAAATATTGTTATTGCCAGAGATGGTGTAGAAGCAATTAACTATCTGTTTACAGAAAACACGGCATTAAATTCCCTACCGTCGCTCATTGTATTAGACTTGCAAGTACCCCAAATCAATGGGTTAGAGTGCTGCGGCTAATTCTTTGTTAGAATCTAACTAAGTTGTTACCTATTGTAATTTTAACGACCTCTCATAAAGAGATTGATCTTCTTTAAGGGTATAGTTTGGGTTGTAATAGCTACATTCGTAAACCAGTTGATTATGACCAATTTGTGATGGAACTGCATCGCTTGATTGATCCTACTTTTGATTTAGAAGGCTTTATTATTTATGCCTCAATTACAATCGGTATACTAGATAGTAGGGTTAATTTTCATGAAGCGGAAGAGTTTTTGCGAGCAGCAGAAATCGCCAATTACAATGCCAAGGAACAAGGATTACAATATCCCACAGTTGTCTACGATCCCAGTATCCAGATCAAAGCTTTAGAGCGATTTCACATGAAAATAGAACTTAGACAAGCAATCAGTGAGCAGCAATTACAATTATTCTATCAGCCAATAGTTGACCTAAGTGCTTTTCAAGTACTGGGATTTGAAGCTTTAATTCGTTGGCAACATCCCCAGAGAGGATGGATATTACCAGATAAATTCATTCCCTTAGCAGAACAAACTGGGCTAATTATTCCGCTTGGTGATTGGATTTTGGGAGCACCTTGCCGACAGTTAAGTATTTGGCAATATCAATTTTTGGATTATCTACCTTTAAGTCTGTCAGTAGATTTGTCAGGTATTCAGTTACATGAAAGGGATATAGTTTCCAAAATTATTCATCACTATCAATCTCTCCAAGGTCTTCAAGTAACACTCAAATTGGAAATTACAGAGAGTATGTTGATGATTAATACACAAACAATAATTAATTCTTTGGAGGAGTTACACGCAGTAGGTATCAAGATTAGTATTGATGATTTTGTAACTGGTTATTCTTCTTTATCTTACTTACCTGATTTACCTGTTGATAGCCTAAAAATTGATCGGTCTTTTGTCTCATGTATGGAAAAAGAAAAATGTAGCTTGGGAATTATACAAACAATTATTACTTTAGCACATACACTAGGCCTAAATGTAATTGCAGAAGGTGTGGAAACAGTTTCAGAAATGAAAATTTTGGGATCTCTTGTTTGCAAGTATAAACAAGGCTATCTATTTTATAGACCAATGCCACCCCATCAAATTGAGGATTGGTTGTAAGCAGCAGAAACAAAATTAAGCCTAGATGCTAACCTAGATTTGCAATTAATATCATAATCTCTTAATTTTCAATGATATGTTAGACAAGTTACAGAATTCAGAAATTGTCACCAGTCTGTGGTCAGTTATGGCAATTGATGCAGTCACAAATAGGTTAAATCAAGCTCAAGCGTATTTAGAAAATAGCTGGCAAAGAGCTACAAAAGTTAAAAATACCACATCGCAAGTAATTGAGAATGCAATCACGGCTTATGTAAACAAATTAACGACCCAACATCCAACTTTTTTACAGTTTTTACAAATGCTCAATTGGGCAGTAAATCACCCAATTATCAGTTTAGTAATTCTAGTGTTTTCTATTACTCTGACTTGGAGCATTATTAAAGGTATTATTCGGTTAATTGAAACAGCCAGTTGGTCAATATTGAAAGTTCCCTTAAAACTACTGCAGGCTTTAATCAAAGCTATTTATTTAACATCCCCTAAGTTTATTAATAAAAATTGGCACAAGATACCATTTACTAATAACGATAATTATGCTTCCACTGTCATATCTGTAGATACAGTAAATTTAGAAAATAAATATCAAGATAAACAGAAAAGACTAGCAGAAATTTCTCACCGTTTAGAATTAATTCATCAAGAACAGCAACAACTTTTACAAGAAGCCGCTAATCTCATTAGTTCCGACAGAGGAAATAAGGAATAACTTACAGGGAATAAAATTAATAATTACGAATTACCAGTTGATTAATTATTTCATCTTCCTGACCACATACAAATTTAGCAAAATATTGGGCTAATTGTGGAACAAAAATAAAAGGTATCCCCTGAATACATCGGGGGAAGAAGTTATTCAGGCATCCATGGTCAACCAAAAGGATTGAGAGCAGATTTTTCGTAAAAAATAGTCGCCAAACAGGGAA
>CAKZGI010000202.1 GCA_936914905.1 uncultured Trichormus sp.
TCTCCATCTACCCTTCTGGTGTATAGATATTATTGGCACTCTTACACCTTATTTACTCCACAATCCTTACTTGCTCGTGCTGGTTTATTGGAAGCTTTCGGTTTGGAATTAGAACGACCTCTTGTTGACACGCTTAATGGTTCACCAGATAGCAAAATGAAGGAACTAAGGTTTAAAGCAGCAGACGGTTTTTGGCGCACCTCAGTAATAAAATCTAGGAGATTAAGACCATGCTTAGAAGCAGTGGAAAGAAAATAACGGATATTAGCGAATGAAACCGCTTTCATCGAATGAGCGAAAACCACTAGAAATTTTCTGCTTGCACTTCATCATCCGTAAATCACATTCTGCTTGATTTTTGGTAAAAAGAACATCAGGTTCGGTTTGGTTAAAGGATAGAAAGTTTTCTACTGTGAATCTGATTAACATATTCCTTGAATTTGAACTATCTAACCAATAGCCTTAATCATACTTGTAAACCAAATCTCACGTTAAATTATTTTGTCAATGTTGCTTGCTGATTAGCTGTTAACTCTACATCCACTTCTTTCAAAGACGGCCGTGCACACAAATAAATCAACGCACCAAACAAAGGAATTACAGCAAATAGCCAAAATAATGGATTATCCTTCCAACCTAGTCGCCTTATATTATCTCCGAATAAAGTAGGAAATAATAAACTCAACAGAAAAAAATCCAAACTCATGACATGAATAAATCTGCTAGTTTGCCATTCTTGAGCAAAATTAACCTAATCTCCTTGCAAACTATATACAACTAAAGCACCTGCACCTAAAGGTAGTAAAACACCAGTGATGCGAGAATCAAATATTTTGATGAATAGATTTTCTATACCTACAAATTCAGGATTTGGTTCTCTTAAAGCTAAATACGGTAAAAGAGCAAATGCACCAACTGCAAAGGAACCTGTAGCAAACGGCCAAGCCCGGATTTTTTGCCCTCTCCCATCAATACACACCGTAGATTAAAGGCTAGATACCCATAATGTAATATAAGGCAATCATGACAGTATTAATCCCTTGGAAATTACCTTTAGAAAGATTTTTAATTAACTCCAAAGTATCTGGTTGATCAGGAGGAGCAAGTAAAAAGGCATAGGAAATAAATCCTAGCCATAATAAACCAAAAGAAATTTTTCTCGGCATAAATTTATTAATTTTAACTAAAAGCTTCCGATAGATAATCTGCTGCAGCTGCGACAACAGCGATCGCACCTTCATAGTCTAACCGAGTTGGACCCAAAACACCTACACTCCCCACAGGGACAGAACCCCGACGATAAGTAGAAGAAATTAATGAACAAGTCCGAATCGGTTCTAGTGGATTTTCTGTCCCAATTCTCACTGTCACCCTTGGCTTACCCATTTCCTCAACATCCGATTCTTCACAAATTAACCGCCATAATTGCTCTTGTTCTTCTTCTAAAAGATGGATAATAGTTTGTACTTGTTGTACTTGAGAAAACTCTGGTTGACGTAACACCTCACCCACACCCCGCACCATAATTTGTGTTGCATTTGCTACCACGGTCCGACTCGCTAATTCTGCAACTGAATTTTTCAATAATTTTCCATAGCGTTGAAACTCTTGATCTAATTCACTCCAATCCAGTTTGGCTAATTCTAATAAACTTCGTCCTCGTAAATGGCTATTCAAAAAGTTAGAAACAATCTGTAATTCGTGATCAATTACTCCTGGATCAGGTTTAGTTTCTGACGACGCAGTGAACAAATCCATGACTTTAGAATGTGTCTCATAACTATCTGTCACCACAATCAGCATAATTCTATTACCTTCAATTTGCACTAATTGCAAATGTATTAACTGCACTGTAGTCGTTTGTGGCATAGTAATCAAAGTAATACAGCCACTCAAAGTTGCCAAAATTTGAGCTGCACCTTGTAACAAAGCTTCCAAACTCCAATCTTCCCAATGGAGACGTTGTTGTAAAGCATTTTCCACTTCTTTAGTTAAAGCTTCTGTTCGTGTAGGGTCTCGCAGAGAAGGTGTAATAAGTTGATCAACATAAATCCGATAACCAGAATCAGAAGGTATTCTACCCGCAGAAGTATGTGGTTGGTAAAGTAATCCTGATTTTTCTAAAACGCCCATGACATTGCGTATGGTTGCGGAACTAACACCAAGGTCAAATTCTTCAATGAGAGCTTTAGAACCAACAGGTTCTGCTGTAGCAATATAGTGGCGCACAGTTGCCCAAAGTATATGCTGTTGTCGATTTGTCAGCTGGACTTGCATAGGAGGATATTTTACTGAAGGCAAATTTTAACCAAGGTTGGAAGAAATCCGTGGTTTTCACCACACAAAACATTAATTATTAATTAAATCAAGATTACAAATTATATATTTATACTATATTAATTTAGTGCAAAGCTTCCCTTCAGCATTGATTTTATGCGTATTCATTAATACAGCCTCACCTATAGCAGGAAAAAAGATAAATTCAGGTCTACTTAATCATATTATTTCATAATATCCCTTGAATAAGCTGTAGTTGAATATACAAAAGATCCATTTGGGTTCTATTACATGGCTGGCTGTGAGCAAATAAAGGGGGAAGAAGGCAGTTAACAGCGATGACTTATAACTGACCTATTTCCTAATACTGAGGAATTGCTGAATCAACTAATATGGAGTAGGCAGAAATACCTCCAGTAACATTTCTAACATCTGTAAAACCTTGAGCTACTAACCATTGACACATTTGAGCAGAACGAACACCATGATGACACAGAACAATAGTTTCTGCATTAGCATCAAAACGATGAGGCACTTCTTCACCCCATTGGGCAAATTCACTCAGAGGCAGGTTGACAAAGCCCTCAATACTGGCTGTTTCCACTTCTTTCGGTTCGCGCACGTCTATCAACTGCAAACCAGGGTCACTGTCAGCAAGACGTTTTGCTAGTTCTTCCACGCTAATCTGGGTCAAGGATTGACCAAAAGATTTACCTGTCATTGTAGTTCTTCTAAAGAATCCTATACCATTTCATGGTGGCAGAAAAGTGAGAAAATAGGTTGAATGTGAATAATCAACGTTCCTTCTTTGGTTTCATAATAGCTGGTGTCATTGCTGTGCTACTAATTGCTGTTGCTGGCTTTTACTGGTTTTTCGGTAAAAGTCCCGTCAAATTAAGCACCCTTATCTCTCAACCAGGGGCTGCTATATTTGTGTCGAAGTTGTCACCTGTAATGGTGTCATTGCTGGTTAATCCTGACCGTTTGCAAGCAATAGAACAACAAGGGGAAATTTCTAAATTCAAAAACAGTTTATTAGCAAAAACTAATATAAATTACCAGGACGATATTAAACCTTGGCTCAATAATGAAATTACATTGGCTGTTACTAGCCAAGATATAGACCGTGATCCAGAAAATGGACTACAGCCAGGGTATTTCATGGCACTTTCTACTGATAATCCAGAAAAAAGCCGCGAGTTTGTGGAAGTGTTGTTTTCTAAGCGGGCTTTGGCTGGAACAAATTTAGAAGTAGAACAATATAATGGTGTGAAATTACTTTATGACTATCCCGAAATAGCAAGACTCACAGAAGTCCAAAATCTAAAATCCAAAATCCAAAATAGTTTAGCTGGTGCGGTTATTGATAATTTCGTTTTGTTTGCTAATGATATTAAGGTGCTGCGAGAAGCAATTAATAATGTTCAAGCTCCAGATTTAAATTTGAGCAGTTATCCCGAATATGAGCAAGCTATTAAAGAATTACCTAAAGATGCTGTAGCTGTAAGTTTCCTAAATTTGCCGCTGGTTGTACAATGGCAAGGTCTAGAACTGAGAGAACCGACCTATAACAGCCAATTTATTTCTTTGGTATTAAATTCCCAGGGACTTTTGGCTGAAAGTACATTTTTCACTACATCCGAAGTTGTACCTGTATCTGTTCCACTGTCTAAACCTGTGGGTGCATTGCAGTATATTCCAAAATCGGTAGGTTTGGTGATCACAGGTGCAAATTTAACCAATCTGGGTGAGAGTAATTTAGCAAAACTCTGGCAACAAGGAACAGCAACGATCTATGGTTCACCGGAAGAAGCTATTTCTCGTTGGCTCAAACCTGTGGTTGATGTACAAAATCGCTGGGGTTTAAACTTGAATGAGGATATTTTTAGTTGGGTAGTAGGAGAATATGCAATTGCTCTTTTACCCAATCCAGCAAATACAAACCCTGACTGGGTTTTTGTGGTGGAAAAAACACCACAATTAGAATCAGGTATAGCGCGATTAGATCAGGTTGCTAAGAACAAGGGTTTTAATGTCAGTTCCCTCACCCTCAACCAGCAAAAAGTCTCCGCTTGGACAGAGTTAACTGCTACTACTCAAGATCAAGCAGATGTCAACGTCGAAGCAAAAATCTGGGGAGCCCATACAAGCATTGATAATTATGAAATTTTTACCTCTGATTTGGGAACCTTGAAGAAAATTCTCTCCAGTGGGGAAAATTCTTTCCTTGATAATCCCAATTTTCAGGATGATGTAGCTATCTTCCCTAAATCAAACCAAGGTTATGTATATATTGACTGGAAAAAGAGCCAAGATATTCTGGAACGTCAGCTACCGATTCTCAAATTTGTAGAGGTGTTGGCTAAACCACTATTTAACAATTTGCGATCGCTTACAGTTAGTAGTTACAGGAGTGAATCAAAAACACTGAAAGGGGGTATACTTTTTAACTTCTATCCCTGAATTATTCCTGAAAAGGTAGAACCTCAACTTTTTTTAAGAAGGCCGGGATCTCAACATCGTTAGTTTTATGTTTGTGTCAGATTCAAATGTGACATAGCCACTCCCAAGTGATCATTTTTTTACCTAAAATTAGTATCTACAGTTAGAAAAAATTATTTGGGAGGGCTAATATGAGAGAGAGTCGCTTTTGGCTTCAATTTTTTCAAGTTAGCTGGCTATTAGCGTCCATTATTACTATGATGGCTACACCTGTATTAGCCCAAAAAGCCAACTTTGGAACCCTGAAACTATCACCAGGGTTTGAAGTGCAAAAAGGAATTGTGACTGGTTTTACAGCTGGGTCCTACTCCTTCTCTGCAATGAGTAACCGCGATCGCGATCAAAAAGTGTGTATTGGTTTTGGTGATCCTAATCCTGATCACATCCTAGTTCTAGAAAAAGACTTTGATAACCTAAAAATATTAGTTAACAGCGGTGGTAAAGACACCACTATATTCATCAAAGGGCCAGATGATGGAACAATTCTCTGTGGTGATGATACTGGTAAAAGTAAAGAGGCTAGTGTGAGCGATCGCAACTGGAAAAAAGGTATTTATCAGCTTTGGGTAGGTACATTTAACCCCGGAGTTAAACATAACTACACCTTAACAATAGAGCAATAGGGAATAGGTGACAGGTGACAGCACGAAGGTAATAGGTAAGAGGTAAGAGTTAATTAATTTTTTCCAGTCCCCAGTCCCTAGTCCCCAGTCCGGAGTCCCCAATTACCAATGACCAAGTAACGATAAAATGGGAAAGTAGCTCGTTATGCTTTTTGGGTATTATCTCGATGCTCTCTACACTTAGTACCGATTTTCGCATCATCTTTGAACGTGACCCAGCAGCCCGGAATTGGTTAGAAGTCCTGTTTTGCTATCCAGGCTTACAAGCCTTAATATTCCATCGGCTGGCTCACTGGCTCCGTGCTATCGGTATTCCCTTTATCCCCCGTTTGATTTCTCACATAGCTCGGTTTTTAACTGGCATTGAAATTCACCCAGGGGCTTTAATTGGTAAAGGAGTATTTATTGATCACGGTATGGGCGTTGTCATTGGTGAAACAGCCATAGTGGGAGACTACGCACTCATTTATCAAGGAGTCACCCTTGGAGGTACCGGTAAAGAAAGCGGCAAACGTCACCCCACATTAGGCGAAAATGTCGTCGTTGGTGCAGGTGCAAAAGTTTTGGGTAATCTGCAAATTGGTAATAACGTCCGCATCGGAGCAGGTTCAGTGGTATTAAGAGATGTTCCTTCTAACTGTACTGTTGTGGGTATACCAGGACGCATCATCTACCGTTCTGGTGTCCGGGTTGCTCCTCTAGAACACAACAACTTACCAGACTCAGAAGCTGAAGTAATTCGCGCCTTAGTCAACCGGCTAGAAGCACTAGAAGAACAAATTCAACAACTTCAAGATATGCGTTCCCACGTCAAAACTCCTGTTTTAGCAACCGTAGGGGCTGTAAATTTTGAAAGAGAAAAATTCACAACAGAAGCACCTATTTGTAATATCAGAGATAAAGCCATACAAGAATTTTTAGACGGTGCAGGGATCTAAAAAATAGATGTGGGTTTTTCTTTTTCCATCAGACAATTGAGACATTTGGGAAATTTTAAAATATGCCAAAAGTGAATACAGAAGCATTGATGAAAAATATCAGGCAACATAGGAGTATATTAAGTATACCTTTATTTCTTATTGCTGGTTATGTATTCATTTCTGGCTGCTACGAAGAATAGGTTTAAATAGATAGATTCTTAAATTCATGAATCTCATCTATCACCAGCATATCTGTTAACTTATCAAAGTTGATATGATTGTCTTTTCTTGTGGATGCTATTACCTTGTTGACTTTACGTTTTGTTGATAGTTACCATAAGAATGAACTTTCTGCTGAGATTTGTACCCTACTCGACCCCACTCAACAGTTAAATTTCCTTGCTCAACCTTAGCACTCCAGAATTTATTATTGTTCTGAGCAGCATCTACAAATACTAAATATATTTCCATTATTATCCTAGTAATATTTCATGGTGGTTATACGCTAAATACTTAAACAAAACTTACCCAAAAAGGTTGCGGTAATACCGAGAAATATATGGCTATACCACGCCAACTATCGGTTATATGAATTGGTGTTGTTGATGAATAGGATGATTTTTTCGCGCAAAGTCGTAAAGTTGCGGAAAATCTAAATTTATACTTGTCCAATAATCTCAATTCATCTCCATGTAACGCACGTGAATTACCGCTATGCAAGAACAAGGTTTTCAGTCACATCTTCCGTAAGTCCTATCAAATTCATGATCAAATAGCTATCGCTCCTCGATTTTAGAGTTGAGGGGGCAGGTACAGTGATGGAATACTCACGATAGGCTATTGGGTGTACCTACCTGTCCAGTAGGCAATCGCCTTTGTCGTTTGTATTAATTTGTACGGAACCTAGAGGTACGAAGACTTCTCTTAGAAACCTCCACAGAACTAGAAGCTGGTCGCGCCACCTTTAACTAAGACTACATTCGCTCAACAGCAGCAGCATCTTGATTGAACAGCTAAAGGCGTAATATTTCGCCGGCAATTTTCTAAGTTAGCTAGTGTGACCTGCTGCGGTCTTGCTTCATCAAAAGCCAGTAGTACAGCTTCTGATGCCAGAGTTTCTAATTCAGCACCGCTAAACTTGCTGGTACTAGCAGCGATCGCTTCCAAATACTCTTGGGGAACTTTTATACTCTATCTTTATCTTTCCAGATGAATCTTGAGAATTTGACAACGTTCTGGTTCTGTAGGTAGGTCAACAAAGAAATTTTCATCAAACCGCCCTTTCCGCTTGAACTCAATTGGTAAAGCAGTTGGGTCATTACAGGTTGCTACCACAAACACCCCTGCGGTTCACTTAGACATGAAAGTGAGGATATTCCCCAGAATCCTTTATGAAACTCCAGAAGTATCGCCATTAGCTGAAAGTGCTTTCTCTACTTCATGGATCTACAAAACACAGGGTGCGATCACTTCGGCTTTACTGAGTCCGCCGCGGACATTACCTTCAGATTCTCCTACCAAGCTACCAAGCATTGAGGCAATGTCTAGTTGCAACAATGGAAGATTGAGGATGGTTGCAATGTTTCTCGCTACTATTGATTTACCTGTCCCCGGTAGACCTGCTAGTAGGACTCCTTTAGGTTGAGGCAGATTTAGAGATCGCGCTTCTTGGGAAAATAACCGACGACGGGGTTGGAGCCAATCCAGGAGTAAATCCAGACCCCCAAAAGGTATTGTTCTGGGTTTACCTAATTCAATACCTATTTGAGCCAATAGCTGGCTTTTGTATTCTACAACTAAGCGAATGACTGTACCATCAATAACAATGCCTTGGAAAGTTAGGCGTTCTTTCACAGTTAGCCACAGGGTACGAAAAATCCGGGGAAGGAGATTGCTTCCCAACCGTCGTAATGACGAAAATACGTTAATCTTGCATAAGTGATAAAATGATTGTAGGTACTAAAATTTTGCCGTTGTAACCTGTATATTTGTATTCTTCAACTACTTTTGTGGCAATCTCTCTTCCTTGAGGTGATGTAACTAAAGCAACCCAAGCCCTACCAAAACGAGCACCTGTAAGCCTAGCACCAAATACTCCTGGGGTGCGCTGCAAAATTCCTACCAAAATATCTAGGGCAGGTACAGAAACTTCACAATCATCCCGTAAACTAGCATGGGATGCGTTCATCAACTCTCCAAACCGCTCAGGTCTAATTCCCTCTAAAGCGTCTAAAACGCGGTAATTTTCTGTAATCAGATGACGGGCGTGATCGCAAAAAGGTTTCGGTAATATTTCCGCAATATCTCTAAGGAAAGTGGATTAAATAAGGTGTAAGAGTGCCAATAATATCTACACACTAG
>CAKZGI010000203.1 GCA_936914905.1 uncultured Trichormus sp.
ATTTATTTTACTTTAATCCCAGAAAAATATTTTAGCGATGTCTGTGGTTGGCGTATCTAAGAGCATACTTTTTGCCCCACCTCACAAAATCGCATTGCTCCCCTCTAAACTCTAAAGCTTTAATTTCCGGTCCAGGTGTGACTACAGCTACTGATAGTTTCCAACGATTGATTTAAAACACCAGCAACGGTGTATTATTCTTTGATACTGGTGGTAATTGCGCTTGTCCGAGTGTTCGTATTGCAATGCTAACTGGTCAACCTCCTCTGAGTAATAGTGATATTACTGTAATTTAATTAACCAACAACAGGGTCTAGGTAAAAACTGTGTACCCTACACACTACACCCAATCCTGTTTTCAATGTGCTTGTTAGCCCCTCATCAGGAGGGTTCGCGATTTATTGAAGAAAAAGAAAAAAATGTGTTTCGAGGCATACAGTACAGGACATACAGCGTCTTGATTTGAAACCTTGGGTTTTTAAAGTTTATTACAAGTAATCAGCCGGACAAGATGTTCAATTTCAAAGTTTTTTTACCAGACTGGCAGTTTAAGGTTGCAAATTCAAAAAATTATGATAGCTTGGTACAATATATGCAAATGGATGTCTTTGTTACTAGCGTTGACAAGAGCATATTCGGTTTATGCTATGATGTTTAGTAACTATCTATCCACATACAGAAAGAGCTAAAAATGAAGGAGTAGATTGTAAAACATTTGCTAACTTAACCTTTAGATAAACTAACTACAATCTATTTCTATTACGTTGTTAAAAGCAATTGATAACGGTGGTAAATCTGCTCACAAGTGATATGAATCCAGTTCTGCAATTTGGCGATGCCTCCGGCGAGCAAAGCTCTCACGTACTTACAGCCCCAGAAGTTCTGGAATTACTGGGCAAATACCAATTAATCCCTCCATTACTCAAAGAGGTAGTCATTGACCAAGCGATCGCACAGATTGAGTGTACGCCACAAGAAGAACAACTTGCCTGTGAACAGTTTGCTCAACAATATCAAGGGCGAAAAGAACAGAATATAAGTTCTGAACAGTTGAATAAAATGGCAATTCGCCAACTCAAACTGGAGAAGTTCAAAGAAGCTACTTGGGGAGAAGATTTAGACTCTTACTTTTTCCAGCGCAAATCCCAGTTGGATCGAGTTATCTACTCCCTAATCACCACCTCTGAAATTGGTATTGCCCAAGAAATTTATTTCCGCATCCAAGAAGGAGAACAATCTTTTGGTCAACTAGCACGGGAATATGCCCAAGGGACTGAGGCTCAAACAGATGGTTTAGTTGGACCGGTGGAATTACAATCTCTTCATCCACGGTTGATACAAATCTTCTCTGTGAGCCAGCCACAGCAACTTTCACCACCCAATCAAATAGGAGAATGGATAGTAATTGTCCGTCTAGAAAAGTTGTTACCTGCCCAATTGGATCGTCCTATGCATCAACGATTGCTAAATGAGCGGTTTCAGAGTTGGCTACAAGCACAAATAGCCCCACAAAACTGGCAAATTAAGCAATCAGATGTGTTAGTTGTCAGGACTATGAAGCATAATAAAATCTTATAGAGGCGTATCTAATATCAAGCCTGGTTGATTAGTTATGATTCCTGCATCTGTAAAAAAAATCTGAAATATCCCTGATACTTTGATAAATCTAGAATCAGAAATGATATTGCATTTGCGAGGGTAATGATTACCAGCCCAAAGTTTCGACTTTTTATCATCCAGGTAAAAGTTGTCACAAGTTGCGTGCTGGTGGCAAACATCAACCAGTCAATTAATTTCCCATAACTGACATTAAATTAAACTGACATTAAATTAAATAGCTTTCATAAACATGACTTATAGTAATAACGCCTTTACCGAATTTCTCAATACCGTTGACGGATTTGAACTACTATCGACAGCGGACAAAAATAATTTACTTTCACAACAGCAAGCTTTACGCTACCGTATAGGTCAAAAAATAATTGGTAAAGAAAAACTACCCGATCGCATAGCAATTCTTTATGAAGGAAGAGTGCGGTTATTAGCATATCACCCTCAGACCAAATTGCCAATTACCTTAAAAATACTAGAACCCGGAGCAATAATTGGGGAGATTAGTTTATTAAGGCATATTTCCTGTGAAACAGCGATCGCATCCACCGAAGTCATCTGTTTAACCTTCAGCACAGCCGATTATTTAGGTTTACTTGCCCAAAATTCAGCATTTGCAAATGCGCGTCAGAACGTGAGTAATTTAATCGAAATATTCGACGTTCTCAGTCCGCAGTTGGCCCAACAAGCCAATGCTAGTTTAAATTTAAAAGAAATTACCCAACAAATTGTATCAAGTGTAAAAATCCAGCACCTACCACTAGGAAAAACTTCCTTTAACCAACTGGAAACTAATCGCATCTGGTTCGTCAGCGGTGGTGGGACAATAAGTAATATTCCCCCTGGTTCTCAGTTAGAATCTAACAACTTCAGAGATATTGTAGAGGTAACGGGGAACGCTCCAGCAAGGTTGGTAGGGATCAATGCCGGAGATTTATTATTCTTGAATAATGATCATACAGAAGAAGAACTTCCAGACAATCAAGAACAAATTAGAGATGAGTTAGAGATTCCCTACGCATCAACAGAAGAAGTTTTTGCCTCACCAACCCAAACATCACAAGTTAAACAAAAAAATAAAGAATATCCATTTTTTCGCGGACAGGGTGAATTAAATTCTACTCTGGCCTGTTTCCAAATGCTGTCCAAGCACTTAGAAATTCCCTTACGTAAAGAAGTAATCCGTCGGATTTTAAACGAGCAAATTAAACGCCAGGGTGTCATATCTTTTCAACTTTGTGCTTATTTAGGAGAATTAATTGGCCTCAAATCCCAATTAGTAGATGTTCCTGCTACCTCTATTACACGGATCCCCACACCAGCATTAATTCAATATGGAGATAGTTTTGCTGTCATCTATGCAGTAGAAGCAAATACAGTAGTTTTAGCTGTGCCATCAAAAGGTATCATCAATTGCAAACCCGGCAAACTACTGGAAGAATTAGAAACTGATGAAACCAACTTACAGCCACAACTAAGGGTACTATTATTCAGTAGGACACAAGAAACACCCCAAGAACGCTTTGGTTTAAGCTGGTTTTTACCATATCTATCACGTTACCGTAGAGTCTTAATAGAAGTATTCATTGCGTCATTTTTTGTACAACTGGCAGCATTAGCCAATCCTCTAGTTATTCAGTTAATCATTGATAAAGTCATTGTTCAAAATAGTATTGGTACCCTGAATATTTTAGGAATTCTACTATTAGCCGTTGGTGTATTTGAAGCAATTCTCACCACATTACGGACTTACTTATTTGTAGATACGACTAATCGGATTGATATGAGCCTGGGGTCACAAATTATTGACCACTTACTCAGATTACCATTGCGCTATTTTGAACGCCGACCAGTAGGTGAACTCTCTACTCGTATCAATGAATTAGAAAATATCCGTCAGTTCCTCACAGGTACTGCTTTAACAGTGGGATTAGATGCAGTATTCTCGGTGGTTTATATCATCGTTATGCTGTTTTATAGTTGGCAACTGACCTTAGTTGGGTTAGGGACAATTCCTCTATTTGTGGTGATTACATTAATTGCTGCTCCCACAGTAAGCCGACAGCTACGAGCCAAAGCTGAACGCAACGCCAAAACTCAATCTTATTTAGTTGAGGTCATGTCAGGCATTCAAACAGTAAAAGCGCAAAATATTGAGTTGCGATCGCGTTTTTCCTGGCAAGAACGTTATGCAAGGTTTGTGGCCGCAGGGTTTAAAACTGTGATCACTTCCACTTTGGCTAATTCCACCAGTCAGTTTCTCAATAAACTAAGCAGCTTACTAGTTTTGTGGGTAGGAGCTTATTTAGTATTACAAAGAGAGTTAACTTTAGGGGAATTAATCGCCTTTAGAATTATCTCAAGTTACGTTACTAGCCCCATCTTGCGTTTAGCACAAATCTGGCAAAACTTCCAGGAAACGGGATTATCTTTAGAACGATTAAGTGATATTATTGATACACCAAGAGAAGCAGAATTAGACAGAGACAATATCCCCTTACCTGCAATAGTTGGGGCTGTAAAATATGAAAATGTTTCTTTCCGATTTGCTCCTATTGGACCACTGCAACTGAACAATGTTAGCCTCGATTTTTCAGCAGGTAGGTTTGTGGGTATTGTTGGGCAAAGTGGTTCCGGTAAAAGCACAATGATGAAATTACTGCTCAGACTTTATAATGTCGAATCTGGCAGAATTTTGATTGATGGTTATGACATTAGCAAAGTTGAACTTTATTCTGTGCGTAGACAAATTGGTGTTGTTCCGCAAGACCCACTATTGTTTGATGGCACAGTTCAGGAAAACATTGCCATGACAAATCCTGATGCAACAACAGAAGAAATTATCGAAGCTGCACGAATTGCCGTTGCTCACGAATTTATCATGAACCTACCCAATGGTTATAACACCAGAGTTGGAGAAAGAGGTTCAGCCCTGTCTGGGGGTGAAAGACAGAGAGTTGCGATCGCACGTTCAATTTTACAAAAACCTAAATTATTAGTATTGGACGAAGCTACCA
Source organism: uncultured Trichormus sp. (assembly GCA_936914905.1). Classification (GTDB taxonomy): domain Bacteria; phylum Cyanobacteriota; class Cyanobacteriia; order Cyanobacteriales; family Nostocaceae; genus Trichormus_B. Next base: position 4,629 of record CAKZGI010000203.1, read on the forward strand.
GCGCCTTAGATTATCCCACCGAAAGACAAATATGTCTCAATTTAGCCAGAGCATTTCAAGGAACAACCGTCTTCTTTATTACTCACCGTCTTAATACAGTTAGTAATGCCAATACAATTGTTGTGATGGATGGTGGTCGTGTAATTGAACAAGGTAGCCATCGAGAACTAATGACTGCTAAAGGGCATTATTTCTACCTTTATCAACAACAAGAAGTTAATTTTTAATTAGTTCAGTTGTCAGTTATCAGTTGATGAGACTTGAGACTAATTAACAATTGATCATAGATATCAATTGATCATAGATAAGCAATTTAATTATCTATTATCAGTTATCAATTCAAAATTCCAGCATAATACACGGAGCAAAGTAAAATCAGTATCAATCTTAAATCATCTCGAAATCAATCCTCTTAAATCTCTTAGTCATGAAATCCTAAGTAAAAAAACTAAAATTGTTATGAATCAACTTAATGCTAACCAAATCAATAGCAACGGCAATGGAAAAGATAAAAGTTTACAGTTGCTGAAACCTCCCAAAAAAGCTAAAATAGAATCATTAACTAATGCCTATAAGCAGGATGAATTTGAACAATCTATAGTCTTATGTCAATCACCAATATGGTCACGTACCATCATGATTACCTTGATGGTTGTAGCCTGTTTTGGAGTTGCGTGGGCTTATTTTTCCAAAATTGAACAAGTAGTTCCAGCAACAGGTCAATTAAAACCAGAGGGAACAGTCAAAGAAGTACAAGCTCCCATTAATGGAGTTGTAAAATCTGTTTATGTAAAAGATGGTCAAACCGTAAAAAAAGGAGACTTGATCTTGACATTTGAATCGGTTGCAACTTTAGCTGAATTAAGTTCCTTAAATAAAATTCGCGTTGCTTTAAGTAAAGAAAACGATATTTATCGTCGCTTGATGGGAGCAAGCACAGGTATCACCTCAGAATTGGACTTTTTACGTAGTAACTTGCCACCAGAATCTGCTTTTCTCCTTAAAAATCGAGCATCATTAGTAACAGAAAATGAACTACTGCGTTCTCAATTACAAAATACTGCACCAGAAAATAGCAACGGAATCGATGAAGAACAACGCCTCATAGCAGCGAAGAGAGAATTAGATTCCCGATCTGGCGCAGCTAAATTAGAAGTTGAAAAAATCAGAAAGCAACTATCACAAACCGTAGTGAAACTAAGAGATACTCAAGATAGTTTAGCCATTCAAAGACAGATTTTAGATAAACTCAAAGTATTAGCAGTTGAAGGTGGAATTTCTCAACTGCAATATCTCAATCAGCAACAAAAAGTACAAACTTTAAAAGCAGAAATATTACAATTAATTGAGGAAGAAAAACGCCTCCAGTTTGATATTCAGAAAGGACAGCAGGAAGTAACTAATACAGTAGCAGTTACTGATAAAAATGTTCTGGATCAGATAGCTAACAACAAAAAGAGGATTGCTGAAATAGACAGCCAATTCATGAAAATTATTCTGGATAATGAGCATAAATTGGCAGATATTAACAGTAAGATTTCCCAGACACAATTAAATGTTAGATATCAAGAAGTCCGCGCTCCTATAGAAGGGACAGTGTTCGATATGCAAGCCAAAAATCCTGGTTTTGTAGCGAACGCCACACAAAAATTATTGCAAATTGTACCTAATGATAAATATGTTGCTGAAGTATTTATCACCAATAAAGATATTGGATTTGTAAGGGCAGGTATGAAGGTAGATGTGAGAATTGATTCGTTTCCTTTTAGCGAATTTGGAGATATTAAAGGTCAGGTGATTGATATAGGTTCAGATGCTTTACCCCCAGATCAAATTCATCAATTTTATAGATTTCCAGCCAGAGTTAGCTTGGATAAACAAAAACTAGAAACTCAAGGGAGAAAGATAGCACTACAGTCTGGGATGTCAATTACCGCTAATATTAAAGTTCGCGAGGAACGTACTGTACTTAGTTTCTTCACGCAGATGTTTACCAAGGAAGTGGAGAGCTTGAACGAAGTGCGTTAATATCTAACCAATATTTCGCAAATCCCCAATTGATTTAAGAAGTTGGGGATATATAACAAAGATCATGGGTTCTTGGAAGGAGTTTCAGAAATAGATGAACAATTCTTGAAGATTATCAAAAATATCACCTTGGATTTAGAAGTTTCTAAGTTTCTAAGTGTTCACTTGGTGATTGGGAGAAGGCAATCTGCATGGGCTATGAAGTCTGGCGACAAATTGAGAAAAATTGGGGTGGTATGGTAGTTATTGAGATGGATGCAGGTTTCATAGCTTATCAAGCAAAATAAATGTAAAAAAATATTGGTAGGAAAATATCATGAACTTATCCCATTAATCCAAAAATGCCTATTTCTTCAACTCAGATGTGCTATAAAATCTTGATTTTTCGTTTTTTATTTGCAACAAAATGAAGATTTCTGACCGCAAATCATATTAGTGGGATAGATTCATGCAAGCATACAAAGTCAAAGGAAAAAATATATACATCTCGTAACAAATACATCTACCCCTAAACAATAGAGTGGGCATTGCCCACCCCAAATGTATCAGATTATTGGTCAATTCTCCTAACCAGCAGGTACCATTTCACTCTCTAAACGAGCTAATCTTTCTGCTAATAATTGTTCTAAGGTAATTAAAGCCTTGGTGAAACCATCTATACCTTCTGCAAGTTTATCAGATGCCATGCGATCGCCAGCGTGCATCTTATCAAAGGTGGCTTTATCAACAGAGATTTTTTCAATTGACAAACCTGCTACCTTTGTGGGATCAAGTGTCCGTGGTAATTCGGCAACAGTATTTTGCAATTCAGTTAATAAACCGGGAGAAATAGTCAACAAATCACAACCAGCAAGTCCGGTAATTTCGCCGATGTTACGGAAGCTTGCACCCATAACTTCAGTTTTATAACCGAATTTCTTGTAGTAGTTATAGATTTTAGTGACAGACACTACACCTGGATCTTCCGCAGAGGGATAGCTATCCCGTCCGGTATCTTTCTTATACCAGTCGAGTATGCGTCCCACGAACGGAGAGATGAGAGTGATACCAGCTTCAGCACAAGCGATCGCTTGGTGGACACCAAATAGTAAAGTTAAGTTACAGTGAATACCTTCTTTTTCCAAAATTTCCGCAGCCTTTATACCTTCCCAAGTAGCAGCAATTTTAATCAAAACCCGTTCTTTAGGAATACCAGCCGCCTCATACTGAGCAATCAAATCCCGTGCTTTAACAACAGTAGCATCTGTATTATAAGATAACCGTGCATCTACTTCAGTAGACACCCGACCGGGAATAATTTGCAAAATCTTCAACCCAAAAGATACAGCCAAACGGTCACAAGCCAAAGAAACTACCTGTGCTTGGGTAGCTTGAGAACCTGCATCTTTTTTAGCTTTGATTAAAGTTTGGTCAACAATATCCTCATATTCTGGCATTTGTGCCGCAGTAGTAATCAGTGAAGGATTGGTAGTAGCATCTTGGGGTTTAAACTTTTCAATTGCTTGGATATCCCCAGTATCAGCCACGACAACGGTTACCTCCCGCAACTGTTCCAGTAAATTCTTAGGCATAACATACTCCGTGAATTTTTTTGGTGTAGGATTTAGCAATCCCCAATTATTTAAACTCTTTGATCTTCCACATAATTCCGATTCTGGCAATTTTTCTTAACTATTGCCTAATGAAAGCTAGTCGAGGAAAGCAAAAACCGCTTCCTTAGCCCCATTTTAGATGTCTCATGCTGTAATTGGCTGTCCAATTGAATGCACTTTGATTAAACTGGTTGTTCCTGATTGACCAACTGGGACAGCAGAGGTAATTACCACCTTGTCACCTTTCTTCACACAATCCCTATCAACAACTGTGTTTAGAACATTTGTAAACATTTCCTCTGCATGATAAACAGGTTGAATTAGCAAAGGTTCTACACCCCAAGATAAAGCTAAGGATAGTGGATTAAATAACCTGTAACTCTGGTTAAGGGGTGTAATTCCA
>CAKZGI010000204.1 GCA_936914905.1 uncultured Trichormus sp.
AAGTCTTAAATAGGCGTCAAGCTCGATGGGCCCAATTCCTGACACGCTTCGATTTTCTCATCACATATCGTCCGGGGATACAACAAGGAAAAGCCGATGCTCTATCACGAAGATCTTATCTAGCACCAGGCCCAGGAGACCCAGCATTCGATCATCAAAAACAAATTATATTGGGACCTGAACGACTACGATTATTGGCCACCAAGATCTTTGAAACACCTACAGATTCAAGCCTTCTTGATTCAATCCGAACAAATACTGGTTTAGATCAATTTGCACAAGATGTGTTGAATCATATTATTCCAGATCGAGGCTTTTGTTCAAGCTCGAAAACTTCTTATATAAATTATCGTCAATTCAGTTGGCATGATGGTTTGCTCTTTCATAACAAACACGATTGCGAGAAGAGGGGGCAACATTGCGAGTTCTCTTTAAAGATTCCCCGTACATTCTAGGGAAACATTGATTATTTGAGCTCTTTCAAAAACATGGAAAACCTGTGGTAACCAAAATGTGAAAATTGCCCGATTTCACTGGAGTATTAGGTTTATATACATTTTTCACAACCTTATTCAATTGAAAGAGAGTGTTATTTAGCTTGAGATATATCAATCATGCGTGTGAAAACTATCATAATCTCAAATAGATGGTAAAACAGTGACTTAACAGCAATTGTATAGTGATTGATTTTGAATCAGAGCTAATATATGTTACTGTTTTGATCAAGTCACATACTCTTAGTATACATCCAAATCTTGGTCGTGTGAGAATGTTACAATATTTTTTGTTAAACACATCAAAGTGCCTCTAGTATCATTACCATTGATCAACAACTTAAAAAATATCAAGACTTGTGAGTTTTCTAGAAAGTTAAAACATTGGCATATTACCGATTATATACAATTCAGCACGAAAATGATATAATAATTATACAATAAACTTCAAACATTAAGTATCAATGTTTAACATCAAGTCAAAATAAAAGTAAGTGGTCCCGTAATGTAGAAATTCTATAGCAATGCCAAATCTTCTATATCCTCATCTACATTTAAACCCTCATCATCATCTTGATTAGCACCATCATTTGCCGGATCATTGGAAGGGTGATTAGGGTCAATGATCAACTCGTCATTAAGATCGCCTAATTCCCCGGCTTCATCAGCTAAAGGCGGCATGGGTTCACGTGATGCAGTTTGAACCCTTTCGGTGTCGCCTACATGCTTCGCTCCCACTTCCTGATCCGCATCAGGACACTCCCAAATTCCGTTGATCCTCATTTTGATGAAGCTAACCTGTGCTTCATCCTTCTCTAAGCTTATACAATTACGAAAAGTTTTCAACGCACATGCAAGCGTTGTCCCTACACATCCGAATAAGAGTAATAAGTCAAATGAAGATTCAACAATAGATTACTAGAAAAGTTTAAATATCAAACATAGGTTCAAATACCTGTGCCAGAGAAGAGGTCTAGTACCCAATCGTCGACGTTCGAGAATAGCTCGACAAGACGCGTAATAAGGCGTTGCGGCTTTTGGTACGGGTTTACCAAAGACTTCTCGCCAGCAACGTGTCTTAGCTTCTTTGTCACTGCTGGGCAAAAAAATGTGCTAGAAATACCGTTCTCCGTGCAGTGTTCTCGAACTCTTCGTTTGCTTATCTCATCAAAATAGCCGACTGTCATAAGCTCGCTATTACTGACAAACCTGATAGAGGGACTACGATTGACATTTGTTTTGACCCTACAAAATACATCAAAGTGTTCGTGAGATATTGTTAATTAAGTAAAGTACACTTGTCAAAGAGAGTACACGCTTACCAAGTGAGCCCCTCTACTGCATGACATGTTGACTTTAAGGCCTTAGATACTGAGTACGCCTGATCTCGGCTATGAAAGATTACTATACGCCATAGAGTCGCCGTTGTGAGCTTTGCAAAATCTTTAATCATCCTCTCGAGCTGGTTATATTTGAATGGTTCCTCGTCGTTAATGGAACCAGCAAGTCTAAAACCGTAGGGGATGTCAGCAATCATAAGGGAATAATCTTTTTTTGGCAGAGTATTGGTCATGTCAGCGACATCCCCACAAAAAACACCATATGATAAAGAATGAAGACTATCGGACGGGTGGGAGAACGACTTAAGAAGACCGGTAGTATCTTGATCCATCTGTTTCGCCAACAATCGAGTCTTCTCTTGCCTAGCCCGCTCTATATGAAAATTGAACACTTCAGGGCAATCGTCCACCTTACCGCTAGCTCCTTTTCCTCTATTTGGTTTCTACAGTTTAAACGGTCTAAGTATTAGCTAAAGCAATACAATAAAATTCGTGTGTTTATAAGAAATATAATACATTACCCAATCTCGAAACACAATGAAGTATTCTTGAAGTGCTTTATATGATGAAGTAATCGGATACTGCTCTTGCACCTTCTCCCAGTTTGAGCAATCCAATTTCTTCATCATAACCTCTTGTATCTTCATATAAACTTTATGACTGCAAAACGAATAACCAATACGTTACAAACAAGTCAATAATATAATATTGTCAATTATATAGGATCATGTATATAATAAGTAACAAAACTGAAAAACTAACTTTGATAACTCGACCACCATCTCATCAAGGCTTAATTCTTTTGAGATAACTCGAGATAGCACAGAGACTAGAAGCGTCTCGTCCTTAATGCCTTGTAAAGCCCTCCATGGTGTGAGCTTCATGTCTTCGGCTGCTTCTTCAATTGTGTAGTCGGTTTTTTTCCCTTTTGTGCCTTTTACTTCCACGTGAGGGTCTACTTTACCCTTTTTAACCTTCTGTCCTTTCACTTCCTTGGCCTCCCACATTGTGAATATCTTGTCCTGGAGGTCCCATACAATTCCATCCCTAAATGCAAGTTGAAACCATGGCTCATACTTTCTTAAGCCATCTGATTTCACTGTGTCGTCAATTACTATGCCAACCTCATTCAAGCATTGCCGACGAAGCCCTGGATGGAGTCTCTGTCCAAAGCTACGTAAAGCATCAAGGTATTCGTAATGGAAGAATCTGATACGTTCGATTGACGACATCTTCTGCCGGTAGTCATTGTCATTATTGTGATCCCAAGCCAAAAGCTTGGCCTCATCCACTGTGAGCCCGACATATATTTTACATTCAGCGTACTTAAAAAAGTATGTAGTTGGGTGTTCTTGTACCAACTGCCTCCTTGCTTCAGCTGAGTGTGAGCCACCTATTACAAAATATTGATACTTCTCTGGATTTGAAATATCAAAGTCGTTAATTGCTGCACACTGTTGGGGATCCACCATAACTAGGAAGGGAACAACTGTAGCATGTGGATTAATCTTCATTTTTTTCTTAAGATTTTGGACATGAAGGTTGTGTGGCTCACGAATCTCTAGTGGCCGCCTTCCTGACACTGGATCGAGGGGTGGTCTGTTCACAAGAGTTATCGGCAATGTAAAAATGTGACCTCTCTTGACTAACTTGGACTTTATTATTTGTCGCCGAATAGTATTTTGCTCTGAAGCAACAATCCCAGACGACAATTCTCCACCTGGAGTGACGAGTTCCTTATCTGAAACACCATCACTATCATCACTTTCTGCAGATGTTGATTCGTCTCTTCGGCTTTTTTTAATTGGCTTGTTTTGAACTCTTTGTCGTGGTCTTGCTGTTCTCTTTCGTTGGGGAACCGGTACGGGGCTTCGCCTTACACCAGTCTCCACATCATTATCTTGGGAGAATATATCTTCAGAGTCTTCAAAAGCCGCTTCCCCTGTTATGAAAGGCCTTAGTGCCACTATTATGTTGTCAGCTTCTTTGAGAATCTTTTGAAGCTCCACAGGTTTACAAGATCGCAACACCAGCCAATCCTCAGAGAGCATAATGAACCTTTCTCCCTTTGAAGTTTCAACATGCACCTGGATATTATTAGAGTCTTCATCCAGGTAGTCAACACGAAGCGCCTTACCATAGGGAAACACCCGACCTGTTTCCATAACCCCACGGCCAGAATTCTTCCCTACTAGAACCACCAGTATCCTTTCACTCTCATTATAGTTTAATGCCCATTCAACGTCAGTCATATCCTTAATGGCCTTTGAGGAGCTTCCCGTTGCTACATTGGTTGTTTTCTGAGAAGATCCAGTTGATTGCCTCACCACTTGAGTCGAGTCTTCGAATAACGCTCTTTTGAAGGAGTCACCATGGCAAGTAATTTTCAAGCGCTTAACTGGCATGGGAGCTTTACCACTACCAGGCCTCTCTTGACTATAGTACAATAAAAAGCTATAGTCAATACTAGCCACATTCAATCAAGATGTATAGTTCCCTTTAAAAGCACAATGAAAACACGAATTTTCCGAATAAAATACAAACAAAATGCAACAAAAATCAATCATAATGAACGGAAAAACATGATATTATATGGGGAGACATGAACAAATTTGCATTAAATTAGTCCTATTTTCTTGTGTTTTTTAGTGAATTTTTACCAAAGAAACTGTATTTTTACTGGAAGTCGATGCGGGGCATCGACATTCAACAGAAAGTCGATGCCCCGCTTCGACTTCCAGTATGCATATGCTGTTTTCACTGGAGGTCGATGCGGGGCATCGACTTTCTGTTGAAAGTCGATGCCCCGCATCGACCTCCAGTGTTCTTTCACAGTTTTCTCTGGAGGTCGATGCCCCGCATCGACCTCCAGTGATCAATCCTGAGATAATGGAATTTTAAAACTAGCACAAAAACGTAATTGGAAGGGGACTTGTCCGTACAGTTGGAAAGAGAGAGCGAAATACCTGGCTGGTCGCTTTGAGCTCGGCCTTTTCTCCATGTCGTGCTTCAGGGAACAGGCGAATATCTGGGAGTTGTCGGGGGATGCTCAGCTCCTTAGATCTTGTGCTGTCGGCGCGTTCTTCGCTCTGATGTCAGTGAAGAGAAAGTGAAGCGTGCGTGATCTTATATAGTATAGGTTTAGTTAACTAGAGTTCACTAACTATGATTAGAATTCTAACCCTAACTGAGTTAGTCCTAAACCCTAACTGGCTAACAAAACTGTACATAACAATGTTTACTCTTCTTCCCTCTGTGTGTTTTTCATTTTACCAGAGCAGTCGTTCTAGTTCTCCTGCACAGATTAGCGTAGTCTCATAATTCTTTGTTTACATTGTGGCATAACCAATACTGCAAACTAATATGGCGCATAGTGCTTCCCTTGACTCTAGGATTTCGGTCGACCCATATAGTTGCTCTCTAGATTCAAGAATTTCAGTTCAAGAATATCGAATAACAAATACTCCATTGGAACCAGATGAGTACACTTCAACTCCACAACCAGTTTTGGATGGCCACAGTGCTTCTTCTACCCCTGCACCGATGCGTTTCAAAAGAGTTCCACGCCGAGTTAGCTCTAAAAGGTTAGAGTTTTTAACTTCTGATCACCAGCTTCACCATGATGTATTGAAGAAATGTTGTCAGTCTGAATGTTTGTCTAAGATTGGGAAAAGAGGGTTGCAAGCAATTAGGCATGTGTATTTCTCTCTAAATGGTGAAGAGCAAGATACATTTATCGCTGATCGTTTACAATTAATAAGTGACGGAGGATCAAGAACTAGTGTTTCTTTTGAATACTACCTCACTGTGAACGATCGCTGCTGCCGAAAAGCTTTCAAGATAGCTTTAGGCATTGGCAATTTGAGGCTAAATAGAATTCACTGTCGTTGCCTCTCTGGGGATGCATTTTTTGAAGATCCATATGTTGAGATAAGTGGTAAGGGTTTGGTCGGTAAACATGCTGTTATTTGGATGCAAAACTATTTCCGAATGCATTGTGAGGTTATGCCTACAACTGGCCGGTTGCATTTACCAGATAACTACACACGTGATGAATTGTATCAGATCTATAAGGATGAAATGGATTCTCAAGTTGAAAGGTATGTGAGTTATAGCCAATTCACAAGATTGTGGAAAATGAAGTTTGATAATGTGTTGATCCCACGTAAAGTGCGGATGGGAGTTTGTGCAATATGTGCTAACTTTAAAAGCATGATAAAAGGTGCCAAATCCGATGATGTAAAGAAAGACTGCTATAGGAGATCTTTGACAGAGCATAGAGATAGTCAAGCTAAAGAGCGAATGAAAGCTATGCATCATAGGAATAAATCTTTAAAATTTCCTGGAAGATATATGTGTCTCATGATAGATGGCATGGATCAAAAGAAAACATGTTTGCCTCATTTTGCTCGACTTCCAAAAGACATTGGCGAAGAATGTCTTGTGCAGATGCATTTGGTGGGGTGCTTGTCATATCATGAAGTTGTTAAGCCTTGGATTTACCTAACATACCCAAATGTCCATAACGATCCAAACCTCACAATAACAATAATCCATAGAGTTTTACAATCTTGGGTTGGTCCACTGCCACCAACTCTTTATGTTCAGCTTGATAATACAGCGAGAGAGAATAAAAACTCAAGTGTGTTCGGTTATTTGAGTATGTTGGTTCATAATGGGCTGTTCAAGAAAGTAAAGGTTAACTTCCTTCTAGTTGGACACACTCATGATCATATTGATCAGATGTTTAGTACGTTCTCTAAGAAGTTGTCACGATATGATGCATTCACACTGCCAGCTTTGAGTGGCTTGATAAGTCGAGCATATACACCGAAACCAGAGGTTGTGCATCTAAAAGAGATTTATGATTTTAAAAGATATTCTCTTGCAGATAATTTGAAAATATTTTCTCAGCTTCATAACATTAGTTTTAACCACGTGTTTCTAATTAAACACGTTCTAACAGAAGGCGTAACTTTATTATATGCCAAGCAATACTCTACTTCATCACAATGGGAGCCGAATTCAGGTTGTCGCTTCTTGTTACAAATGCCTGCTTCATTGAATATGCTTGGTGCTGAACAAATGCCATACGAAGAAAGAAAGTTGGTTCCTATGCATTGTGATAATTTGGAACAACAAAGGCAACTATGGATACGATCCCTAGAAGAAAAGAAAAAACACATTGAGAATGCAAAGAAATATGCTGGGGCTCAGGACGTCTCGTGGTGGGATGAATACTTTTTGGATCAGCAAAATATAATAGATTGTCGTTTGCAAAACCATTGGCCGATAACAGTACCTTTCTCATGGACACTGGGCATTAATAGTCCAACATTCTGCTCTCATCAACTTCCAGATGAACTTAGACTTTTAGCTCAGCCTCAGCAAAGAGACATTTATGTGGGACCTCGAATGTCTCGAGAAAAAGAGTCCAGATGGCATGGTAGCTTACAAGAGATTAATGTTGGTTCATTGGTTGCCACTCTAGCGGATAATGATGACCTGGGCCATCCATTTTGGATTGCTAAGGTTATAGAGCTTATTAAAGATGAAAGTCAAACCGTCTTGTTATCGCTAAAGGTTCATTGGTATCACACTACAAATCTCAATGCATTTGCGGGGAAATACACATTAGAAATGATGACTACGAATGTTGGGCTAGGTGGCAAAAGAAGAAAGAAGACTGTACGTCGGATTTCAACATTACATTTGGAGGAGGTTGATGTTATTCTCTATGATTTCTCATTGACTAAATCGGGCCACCTCAGGAAATCAACAATCGCGATGATTAAAGAAAAGTTGGGTGCCACCACTACAATGCGACAAACGAGAAGCAAATCACATAATCCAGAGGATGTTGGCCTTCATGTGGATGAGGACAATGCTTTAATCAATAGTTCTGATGAAGATGAGAGTTCACTAATGGGTTCAAGTGATACTAGTGGTTCTAAAGCCAATGAATGATCTTCGACTTTTCTCGATATGATCGCCAACCAAATTATTCTATTACTTTATGCCTATCTCAAGATGTAAACCTTCCACTGTAAATTGTGAAACGAAAAAAGTGTATTTTTTTGGGTTGTTTTGAAAGTAAGTAATCGTTTGGATAATCCACAAAATTGCACTATATTGAACAATATTCTCGAGACCCCTGATACTGGTATCAATGTCTTTTATAAACTAATGGGAAAGTTGGTCATTTCTTGCGGTATTTTAGGGAATATTCCAAATGTTTCTCTTTTTACGCAATGTTACCTCTTCTTCATGCGAACGTGTTAACAATCTCTTATATGTCCCTGATGGTTCTTCTCGGCTCCAAGTATTACAATATTGTCATGACAACCCTATGGCTGGCCACTTCGGGATTCACAAAACCTTGGAGCTAGTTTCCCGCAAGTATTGGTGGCCCCAACTTCGACAGTTTGTTGAAGACTACGTTCGTAGTTGTGATGTGTGTTGCCGGTCAAAGATACCTCGACACCGGCCATATGGATTGCTACAACCATTGCCAATTCCAAGTGGCCCATGGAAGTCCATATCTTTGGATTTTATTACAGATCTTCCACTTTCAAAGAGTTTTGATGCGATTCTTACTGTAGTCGATCGGTTCACTAAGATGGCACATTTCATTCCATGTACGAAGTCTATAAATAGTGAAGAAACTGCAAACATAGTTATGAAGGAAGTATTTCGCCATCATGGTCTTCCCAATGACATAATTAGTGATCGAGGTCCACAGTTCATTGCAAAATTCTGGAAACACTTGTTGCAAATGCTCCAAATCTCCTGTAAACTATCCTCAAGTTATCATCCACAAACGGATGGTCAAACGGAGCGAACACATCAAACACTAGAGCAGTATCTTCGTTGCTTCATCAATTACCAACAAGATAACTGGGTAGATTTGCTACACTTCGCGGAGTTTGCATACAATAATTCAGTACATTCTTCGACAGGATATACTCCTTTCTTCG
>CAKZGI010000205.1 GCA_936914905.1 uncultured Trichormus sp.
ATCTGCTTTTAAACAGATTGGAGCAAGGATTAAAATTTCTGGCGCACAGTGGAATATTGAAAGTGTCTACCAAATCCTTTCCCTTGGTTGTGCTTATCTCAATGGTTTGCTTGCTATTTGAGTCTTTCTGCTAACACTCGATGCTCCTGAACAATAGCTCAAAAAATAGATATACAGGAATTTAAAAGAGTAATACATAAACTGCAAAAACTAGATTACCAAAACTACTATCAAGAAATTTATATATTTAAATATATAACAATTACTCATGGTGCATTTTCCTAAATCAATGAAAAGCAATTAATGAGCTATTTATCTTATTGTCATGATTTTATTACAGATACGAATATCCACAAGATGCTGATATATGCAGCTTTTTGTATCCTTGAAGATATTAGTTCTACTAGACAAGATGGGCAATATCTCCGCTGGGATTTTTGTTCAGGGCGTTCAAAAAGTAAATCTGAACTTAATAAAGGAGCAATTTTATCTTTTGAAGAGGCTATTAAACGTAAGCTTAAGCAAATTATATCAGACTTAGAGTGAAGTTCCATACAACTAGATTGATTTCATGATAATCAACTACCACAATTGTTCCCTAGCAAATTTAGCGATCTGGAAAATGCAGAACCTAACCTTGATGAAGGTTCATGTTTAGAAATTCTTCCTACTTTTCCAGGTGATAGTGTTGATTTCGTTATTACATCACCACCATATCTGAACGGATATGATTACACTCGTATCTATGCTCTTGAACCTGCATTTTTTGCATGTAATGACAATAAAGTCAAAAATCTACCTCAGCAGATGCTTCTATGCACATTAGAGAACAGCGATAAAATTATAGACATATAAGAATACTATATAAGTAAACAACTGGATAACGTTTTCTTAAAAATAGATTCGGTTTTTAAAAAACAGGATGCATTACAAGAAATATTAATGATTTTAGAAAGAAATAAAAAAGAAATAAAAATGAAGAGACTTTGAATAATAAAAAGATTTACAGAATGGTACATAATTTCTTTTATAAAATGTGTTTTGTTATCTATGGATTAAGTCGCATTCTCACATCAGGTGGTATAACCGCAATAGTTAATGATAATGTCAAATACGCAGGTGAAGAGATTCCTGTAGATTTAATTCTATCAGATATCGCAGAATCCTTTGGACTGACAAATAGATATGTTTAGACACTAGGAAGAGGAAAAGGAAACAGCAGTCAACAAATGGGAAGTTATGGACGTACAGAATTGCGTAAATGTGTTTATATTTGGGAAAGATAAATATCATAACAGATGAAGCTAGTCGTATAAACTATCGTTTAGGTTCAACATTCTTTTATCGCAAGCTCAAAGAATATAAAATACTATCTTTTCAGGCGAAAATTGCTGCAATATTAATAGTCAAAGATTCATCTTCTTGGGAAGACAGGAAAAACTGGGGTATTGGAGAAGATACATTTGCTTATATCAGTAACCATTCTGAATTAGAACTTGTTCAAGTATTTTTTCAGCCTCGTTTAATTCGAGAACACTCTTCATTATTAGCCTACTATCGTAGTATAGCTGTACTTCCTCAAAAAGCAATTCAGTATTGAGCTTAAGTAAATTTAAAGAAGATTGAAGCTGATAAAGACAATAAAATCCCTCTAACAGAAGATAAAGCTTTGACACTTTCCCCGCTATTTAATGAACACATATCTCTGATTATTGATAGTTCAATTGATAGCCTGCAGTAAGCAGAATTATATGGCATAATACTAGCTTTAACCGGATCGCAAATTGATGGTTATTGGCGTAATGCTATTGGAGAAGAAGCTGAACAGGTTGTAGAGCGACTGGTGATCAAAGAGGTAAAAGAACGTAATTTACTTGTTGCTTGTCTTCCACTTAAGGGTATTATATTTGAAATATATAATCCTTATAAGAATGAAGCACAATTAGGAATTGTAGAAGCGTATCGGGGTCTAATTGTGACTGATCATACTTCTATTCTTTTCTCAAAAGAACCAGATATTTCACTTCTGAAATAATCAGGCGAAAACAGTTGGTGTGATTTAAGTGAAAAGAGGAACTGATCCTGCTGGTGCATTAGAACGTTATGGTGCTGCAGAAATATCTTTTGAAGAAGCATTCCGTATAAATCCAGAAGTACAAACTATTCTTATTGCTAGTTGTATTACACCTGAAGAGAATAATCAGATTGAGAATGATCCGACAATATCTACCTACTTTAACTTGACACAAATACTGAGCGAAACATTAAAAATATACGTTCAATTTGTTGAACGTATATTTTTACTTTTACATAAATGATGTATATCAATATCATCTAGAAATGATATATTTTTGCTGTATGACTGTACGCTAGGTCTTAAACCCATTAAATCATCAATGTTGCGTTTCATGTTAGTCATGTTAGTACAGATATTATCCAAAGGTAAATCATTATCATCATAGGCAAAGGGATTTTCGATTTCTAAACAAATAGCTTCAATCCCTAACAAACTAAAACTCACTAAAGCCGAAATTATCCCTCTCTACAAATCAAAACTTGCGACAACTTGAAATGCTAGTAATAAGCAATATACTAAGAGTAGTTGTTTCAAATGTATGGCATAAGCTAGAGGAATTGCTGCTTTCAGAATTATTTGACAAGCTCCTAAATTATCAACTAAATTATTCAATAATTCTTGCATTGATATTCATTGGTAACTATTTCAGCAATTGGAATTATACTATTGTTGTAAATAATCCCCAATCCAAAAGGGAATTTCTATAGGTGGGTTATTGACAATTGTTCGATTATGTTATTTTTTTGCTGGCATTAATGCTTCTAACTCTGAATTAACTTTTTCTCCTATCAGGTGTAATTTTGTTGCTACGGCAAATGCTACTAATGAATTTAAAGCTATGATTTTGTCATCTTTAATCTTCTAAAAAATTTTCATCAACTGATACCCAAACTTGCCGTACTAGGTTACTGATAGTATTTACCATTGAACCCCAAATTTTTCTACCTTCCCAAAACCTTTCATAAGCGGTGTTGGTAAGAAATACTAGTAATAAACCTAAAATCATACTGGGAATAAGAGTCGCTAAAATCGGTTGGGAAACTGGTAGTTTATAATCATGAAGGATAGAAATGAATACACCGAACATCCCGAAAATATCACTTGTTGATAAATAGCTGATTTTGATAAATAGCTGAGATGACTCAACCTTTTATCTGGAAAGCTGTTATAAATCATGTCTGCTTCTTGGTTGCCATGCAATTTCCCTTAACTCAGATGTTTGCAAAAAAAGCGATCATGTGGAAATATTAAATCTGAGTTAAAATATACAGGCTATCGCTATATTTGACAATTCCCGATTAACTAGGCAGCACTTCGTGAAGCATTAAGACAAATTAAATTATTATACTGGTATTATGTATTTATGAGCTTTAAAATAGATTATTATCATTTATGTAAGCATTTAATGTAGTTATTAAATGTGACAAATATTTACTGTAAATTATGAAAGAATAAAAATCAGAAAATCTGTTTTTGGCATTGCAAAAGTTAGCCATGCATATATATTATCAGATATAATGACCTATTTGTCCGTTGACTCTGCTGTTATATATGTCTAAAACTTACGCCGTTGAAATCAACCACCAAGGCAAAATCTATAATTTGCAAGTTCCAGAAAATGAAACCATCTTAGCTATTGCAGAAGCAGCGGGTTTAGAAATGCCGGCTTCTTGTCATGCTGGGGTTTGTACAACTTGCGCTGCTTTGATCACTGAAGGAAGGGTAGATCAATCTGAGGGTATGGGTGTAAGTCTAGACTTGCAAGAAGAAGGTTATGCACTGCTTTGTGTCTCTAAACCTGTTTCTAATTTAACAATTGAGACAGAAAAGGAAGATATAGTTTATCAAAAGCAATTTGGTAAAGATCAGTAAATTGGGGAATGGGAATTTAATTTTGGATTTTGGATTTTGGATTGTATTTAAATTAACTCCAATCTAAAATCTACGATCTAAAATTTTTTACCAATCACCAAAATATAGTTGTATTGTAGAAATCACAAAGACATAGGTTTGACCATCATGACTACTCATTTTATTACTGCCGAAATCGACTTGCAAGAAACTCCCACAGAGTTGCATAAAGCTATTGAAGCAGAATTGAAAAAACAAGGTGAACCCCTGCGCTGGGCTATTACTACGGTGGATAAGGAACAGGAAAAAGCAACTGTAGAAGCTGTTGTTACTACAGGTAGTAGTCGGTAAGAAATTATATGATTGTAGCGATTGATCATCATCTTACCTAAAGAATCATGCAACGACCATATACAGCGGTTTTAATTATTCCTACTGGCATTGGGGCTACTATTGGGGGATACGCGGGAGATGCCTTACCAGTAGCAAGAGTTATATCACAGGTGTGCGATCACTTGATTACTCATCCCAATGTCTTAAATGGTGCAACTTTATACTGGAATATTCCCAACGTTTCCTATGTTGAAGGTTATGGACTTGATCAATTCGCTGCTGGATGCTGGGGTTTACGTCCTGTCCATAGTAATAGAGTAGGTTTGCTTTTAGACCAAGGAATTGAACCTGAATTAATGCTGCGACACCTGCAAGCCTCAGATGCAGCCAGAGCTACATTAGGATTAAATATTACCAATCATGTAATTACAGATTCGCCCTTGGACGTAGAATTACGCATCTCTGCCTCTGGTGCAAGTTGGGGAACAATAGGCAACCCAGACAGCTTATTAAGGGCAGCAGAGATATTGATTAAAAAAGAGAAAGCAGAAGCGATCGCAGTTGTTACCCGTTTTCCTGATAATGATGAAGAAGCAGCCCAAAACTATCGTCATGGTAAAGGCGTAGATCCACTAGCAGGTGCAGAAGCCGTAATTAGTCATTTATTAGTCCGAACTTTTCAAATTCCATGCGCCCATGCGCCAGCTCTTACTCCAGCATCCCCATATCCTGATTTATCACCCTGTTCCGCTGCCGAAGAATTAGGTTATACTTTTTTACCTTGTGTCCTTGTAGGCTTAAGTCGCGCTCCCCAATTTATCACCAAAAGAGAAGTTATCAATTCTTTACAGGCAGATATTTGGGCAGATCAAGTTGATGGTGTTATAGTACCGGCAAATGCTTGTGGTGGCAACGCATTGCTGAATTTAAGCCAGAACCAATGCCAAATAATTACAGTGGCAGAAAATAAAACTTTGATACAAGTCCCTGCGCCAGCTTTGGGAGTCAAATCTATACAGGTAAACTCATATTTAGAAGCAGTAGGTATCCTAGTTGCTCACAAAGCAGGTATTAGTCCTTGGTCATTAGTAAGAGAATAGGTGACAGGTCACAGGGAGGAGGGAAAAATAACAACTGATAACTGATAACTGATAACTGACCCATTACCTAAACGCCTGTGGTTGAACAACAAAAACAAGAACCAGAAATTCCCTATCTTACCCGCACCCAAGTGCTTGTAGCTATGGGTGCAACAGCTATTCTTTTGTGGATAGTCGCCAAGCTGTGGTTACGCTTTGGCAATGTTTCCTTATTTAAGTTGTATTGGTATCCCAGAGATTTATTTTTGGGAGTGGGGTTGGGTTTAGTCATTACTCTCTTGAGCGGCTTAATTCATCGCTTTTCTGCTCCTTATCGTAGAAGTGCAGACTATTACCTAGAACTTGTACTCAACCCTTTAGCTTTGCCAGACTTAATTTGGCTGGGATTGTTACCGGGGTTAAGTGAAGAATTATTATTTCGCGGTGTCATGCTACCCGCTTTAGGTGCTGATCATTTAGCGGTCATTGTCTCCAGTCTTTGTTTTGGTGTTTTACACCTCAGTGGTTCCGAACAATGGCCTTATGTGATTTGGGCAACTATTATTGGCATTATTTTTGGATATAGCGCCCTATTAAGCGGGAACTTATTAGTCCCAATTGTCGCTCACATCCTGACGAATTGGCTATCTAGCTATTTGTGGAAAATACGGCGATTCAGCTAGAAAATAAATTACACCCAGAAATTTTTAAAAATTCCTGGGTGTAATTTATACCCATCTAACTATTTTTTGTAAAAATGCTTACAAACTGGCTTATTCCTTAGAAATCATCAAGATACTGACTCAGATGAATAATTACAGGGTCAACCGCTTGGGGAGTGGGATCAGGAGTAGAACCAGAATTATTAATCACTTCTACCATTGGTACTGATGAAGTGAGAGGCTGAGTAGATCCTCCTTCACTAAGGATAATTGCCAGTTGTGCTACTTGTTGACTAAGCTGCACGATCTGGTTTTCCATTGTCTCCAAACGATGGGATTCCTTAGCAAAAAAACGTTCCTCAAGGCCAGCTAATTGACGTTGCAATTCACCGACTTGTTGTTCTATCGGCAGCGCTGCTGTATTGGGAGAAGGTCGTACAGAGTCCGGTACACATAAAGCTTGCCAAAGAGATTCTTTACAGAGGTCGCTGAAAGTCTTTTCGGGCTGTGCCTCCAAGTAGCTTTCCACCTGTGCCAACAAACTCTCATCAGCAATTTCTGGATTAAAAGTGACGGATTTAACTACCTTTTTTGACCATTGGAACATCAGTTTTATTACCTAGCAGCGCGAACAGCAGATAATTGCGCCTCTCCATAAATATACTGCCCTAAAGCGTTAGCTTGGCGTGAGGGTGCCGCCAAATGGGCATTAATTTTGGCCTCTTTGAGCAGACGTTGTACATCTTCCCAGAAGAACTCACCACCGCCACCTGTGATAATCACATCAGTTACACGCTCTGGTAACCAGGCTAACACGATCGAGCAAATTTCCCGTGAGAACTGCTCTGTTAGGTTAGGGAGAAAATCGTCTAGGTTAGCGGGTTTGCTTGCACCTTTAGGACGATAAAAGCGATCACCTTTGGGCTTGTTTACAGCAGAAATCAGTGCTAGAGATTGACTATCAGCACCTTCTATTTCCTTAGCCACCATTTCATAAAACTTGCTCATACCGAAGTCTTCACTCTTGGAAGCACCTCTAGCAAAGCGGAAGTTATCAACCATCAACAAGTCAATGGTTTGATGTCCAATATCCACTATACCCACTGATACCTTTGTCAAATCAGGCATCGAAGAGCCTTTATTTGGTTGGGTTTCACACCACAGCAAGCTACCATAGCCTTCTGGCATTACCCAAACTTTAGTGAAGTTTAACGATACAGTTTCACCACGGAAATTCATCACATGGGGACCACTAATCAAACTCATCAGTTGAGCTTTTTCCCGTTCAAATTGCTCTAGAGAAAGGAAAGGCAAACCAACGATGACAGAAATTTCATCTTTGAGCTTAAAGTAACCAGAGGCTGCCAGAACTTTAGCTAGTGCATCTTCTACCTTAGATTGGCCTACTCCTAAATTAGCACCAAAATCTGCTGCCAGTTGACCCACAGCATATCCGTTACCTTGATATTCCATCCACAAATCCATCAAAGGATCTGTGGCTTTAGATTCAAACACACCACCGCGTATTTGTTCTATTGACATTTGCTTAACATTGGCAGGAATGAAAGCAACATTGCCAGGTTCGCGGTTGACACAAGTTTTGGTAGAGGTTCTACCTAAATCCACGCTGAGAATGTTTTTCACCGAAACACTAACTGGCTTATTAACATTGTTGTTTATAGGGGTTGCAGCTACTCGATTCATAGGGATAGCTGCGGCATTCATTGGGTTAGCTACGGGAGGTTGGTCTGTCATGAAAGCTCCTATGTGGTGACTTAACTGTAAAAAGTTATCATGCCCATCTTACAAAAATGCAAGGTCAGAAAAATTTTCAGTTGGGTCAAGTGTAGCTAGAAATACGTCAAAAACTATTGTAGGCGATTGAAAATTTAGCATTATTCTGGCTTAATAGCGCAGACCAAATTTTCACATACATATTATTTAACTGTTAACTTACTCCTAATCCTTCAAACCGACAGAGAACCAAATTCATCTGCGAGTTCGTTGGCGTTGGCGCTTGAGTACCCAAAAAAAGAATAGTAACACTAAACCCGCCAACACTATTTTAGATACAGGTGCAAGGTACTTGTCCACAAGTTCATACTGACTACCCAACCAATATCCTGAAAATGTCAACAAGCTGACCCAGGAAGCACTCCCCAGGGTTGTGTAAAATAAAAAGGAAGGCAAGCGCATATTACTCATACCTGCCGGAATGGAGATTAAGGTACGGATTCCCGGCACAAGGCGACCAATTAATACTGCTTTGCTACCTTGTCTATTAAACCAGCCTTCAGCCTTATCAATATCTTCGCTCGATATACTCAGCCACTTACCGTACTTGTTAGCCAAAGCTTTCAAGCGTCGTTCTTCTAAAAACTTACCTGGATAGTACCAAATTAGTCCGCCCAGTACAGAACCCACAAGTCCTGAAAAAAATACGCCTACTATATTCAGCTTTGCGTCTCCTGGTTGATAGGGACTGGCTGTAAATCCTGCCAGTGGCATGATCAATTCAGAAGGTATGGGGGGAAAAAGGTTCTCTATGAACATCAGCAAAGCGATTCCCACATATCCCAGGGAGTTGATTGTGTTACTTATCCATTCGAGCATATTATTGGTGACTGGTGATTGGTAATTGGTAATTGGTAATTGGTAATTGGTAATTGGTGACTGGTGATTGGTAATTGGTAATTGGTAATTGGTAATTGGTAATTGGT